>JBAZBZ010000061.1 GCA_041671145.1 Bacteroidales bacterium
TTACGGGTAAGAGGGTCAACAGAAAGAAAGCGCCCTAATCTCGGGTCGTAAATTCTCATACCATAGTCATAAGAGTTTCCCGAGCCTTTCAATTCGTCATCTTTTTCTTTTCCGTTAAACCCGTGCCTGTAGGTTGTGGTGTTAAAGTTCCTCCCGGGCATCAGCATACCGAATGGGTAGTAATCTAAGCACTTTTTTTCCGCAATATCTTTTTTTTCCCTGAGCTCCCCCAGAAAAAAACTCGTTTTTTCGTATGTGCTTGTTTGTGTAAACAAAGATTTTTTTGTTTATATATATGCCAAAGATAGTAACTTTTTTATTTTATAAAAACTTTTTTGTGTATTTTTTTTGTTGTTGTTTATGCTGTCTTTTCAATGCTTCTGATATTTTATTCTTCCTTTTTTATGCTTTTAAAAAAAACAAAACACATTTATAAATAACGTAACAAAATAAAGTTTATTGCAGTCATACCAATACTTTTAATGAAATTTATTTGCCAAAAAACTTGCTTTCACTTTTTATATTTCGTACCTTTATAGGTAGTATT
Organism: Bacteroidales bacterium; assembly: GCA_041671145.1. Taxonomy (NCBI): domain Bacteria; kingdom Pseudomonadati; phylum Bacteroidota; class Bacteroidia; order Bacteroidales; species Bacteroidales bacterium. The sequence continues at coordinate 548 of JBAZBZ010000061.1, forward strand.
GACAACATTTTGCTTTATATTATTAACTTAAACATCCTTTCATGAAACACAACTTACTCTTAGTTTTCTTTATTTATTAACCTTTAATTCTTTTCAACTATGAGTAAGCAAACAGGTTTAATCAAGCTAAAAGGCAATATGGACGGTATTAGCTTTTATAAGCTGGGTGGTGAAGATTTAGCCAGAAAGGCTAACGGACCATCAAAAGAAAGGATTTTAAATGATCCTTCATTCATTCGTACAAGAGAAAATAACTCGGAGTTTGGCGGCTGTGCCATTGTCGCCAAAGCTTTGCGTATGTCTCTTATAAGCATCATTCAAAGCAAATCCGACCCGAGAGTATCGGCTCGGTTAACACAACTTTTCAAAGAGATTAATCTTAAGGGTACAGGAACAAGGGGGCAAAGAACTATTCCGCTGTCTGCTTCAAGAAGCATGATAACAGGATTTGACTTTAATAAAAAGATCAGCTTGTCGCAGATTTTCGATGCCCCTTTTACTGCTTCCAACAATACAGCAAGGAATCAGGGCATCATTAATGTTGCAAGTTTTCTGCCTAAGGATTATATTGAAGCTCCATCGGGAGCAACTCACTTCAGATTGCTTGAGGCAATCGGGGTTGTTTCTGATTATGCTTATAATGTTAATACAGGGCACTATGAGCCAACTGACCCGCTTTTAAACATGATCAGCGGTCTTAATTATTCTGCTGTAACGGCTCTTAATTCTGCAACTCCTGTAACCTTTACACTTACGTCAGCTCTTCCGGGTACCCCTGCACCAACAATGACTGCAACGGTCAGCATAGTTCAGTGCATAGGGATTGAGTTCTTTCAAAGAGTGGGAACGATTGATTATATGCTCGCACAGGGCAACTGTATGAAAGTTGTAAATGTATTCTGAGTGGGTTTTGCGTGCTGTTTCTTTCGTGTTTGTGCGGTAGAGTCGTGTTGGCAGGCACGGCTCTACTTTTTTTCTTGACTTTTGCAAAAAGATTTCGTATATTTGTAATAACGAAATTCAATAGAACTTTTTCTTTCTTCATGACTAAAAAGTCCCGCAGTAATGCGGGATTTTTTAGTTTATTACTGATAACTCTGATATAATTCTTCTATGAGTGTACTATAATTGATATAGCAAAGAAAAATGTCCCTGACCGACTTATATACGACTCATATCCGACTGAACTCCGACTGAACCCCAAAAAATAACCGACTCAGTTTTTTTTATTTTCCAACTTTTTTATAAAACTGTTAAATCCGTCAAAGATTTTGCCTCGTGTTGTTATTTCTTTGTGTAGCTCGTAATAGTAAGCGTCAACAAATCGCCTGTCGCCTGTTCTGTTGCAGGCATCAAAATAAATGTCCCTAAGCCCTTGTAATTCGCTTAAGCTGTTTTTTAATAATCTTAGTTTTTCTTTCATAATAAATTGGTTTTTTAGGTTTAACAATGATTTCCGATGCTTTTAAAAAATCGCATCGGTTTAAAAAAAGCAATACTTTAAAACTTACTTAGGCAACTGTTATAGCCAGAGCGTTGGGAAGTGTCAAGAGTTCAGGTCATTTTTTTCGGAATAAACTAAAATCTACTTATCCGAAAAAAATGAATGAACCCAACGGGCTTGCTCTTGACTGTGCGTTGGCGTGGGCTTAACTTTGCATAAGTAAGTTTTAAAGTTTCAATGAAGCTGATTACCTCGTTTTTCTTTTCTTCAGGGATTGTAAAATGTTAAAGCGGGCTGATTCTGCTTCAGGGGGGTGGGCTTGGTTGCAATGAAGTTTCGGCGGACATGGAACAATACAGCAATTAAAGAATAAAAAGCAATTGCGTAAGCACGTAAAGCGTTGGCATTGCTTTTTTTCTTTGATTGCTACCGCTTTTCGCCGCTGACAGCTCTTTGATTTTTTTATTTTACATTAATTTAAATAATAAAAAAGTCAAAATAAAAAAAGCAATGTGCTGGCTGCTAAGGTCGGCGTGCGTTGGCGTGGGAGCTATTTAACATAATAACCCTTATAAATGAAAGCGGCATTAAATAATTTATACCTTAATATCGCCGCTTTTATTATAAGGTTTATTATGTTACTTAGCGTTGGGTGTTGATATTTTTGGCATGTGTTTTTGTTGTGTGAGCGACTGGGCTACAAAAACCATGACAAAAATATTAACACAGAAGGGTCGGCAAACAGGTCGGGGCGGGATTTTATTTTAGTTTGTTGTTTGTAGTTTGTCGTTTGGTGGTGGTGGGTTAGGGTATTTTTTTGGCTACGCTTTTGGCGTTGGCGGCGAAGGGTTGGGGCGTATGCCAACAAAAATCTGGCGTCGGATTAATCAGTTTTTAGTTTAAAGTTTTTTCTATATTTGTATTCTATGAATGTTTTTACAGATACATTATTAAGTATTATTTCAAATGTCCTAAGTGGTGTTTTAGTTATTTTGTTAACTCAAAAAAAAAAAAATTAAATTAATGTTTCACTTTTATCTATTTTGGCGGTAAGTGAATCATATTAAAAACAGTTAATCATATAATCGGGTGATACTTTGTTATTTCTTCGGTTAAATCGTCTAAGTTGCTTAATTGATAAACTTCTGTACTGCTTACGTAACGATGTCCTGCCATGTGTTGTGTTTTACGGAGATTGTGTGTTTTTAACCAGTTTACTATTACTGATGCTCGTAATTGTTTTGCGTCTTTTACTTTTGGGTTTTCGCTTCTTAGTGTTTTCATTAGCTTTTGCATGATGTTGCTAAAGTTTTCACTACTGCCTAAGTTTGGAAAAAGCTTTGTGCATGGGGTTTGTTTTATTTCTAATATTTCTTTTCTTGTGGTGTTGCTGTAATCAAGTAAATCTATAATCTGATGCGATTCAAGTTTCAGGGTTCTTTCTTCTGTTCGTCTGCTTCCTGTTATAAATATTTTTCCTTCTCTTAGTTTTAAGTCCTGTATTTCAAGTTGTGCAATTTCTTCGGTGCGTAAACCCTGATAAATTAATAGTCCTAATATTAATTTATTTCTTCGCTTTGCTATGTTTTGCATTGTTTGCGGTGGCATTTTATTTTTTTCTTTTGCTTGGGTTTCTGTTTTATAACTTCGGTAAACTTGCTCTAATTCTTCGTTTGTGAGTATGTCGTGTAATATTCTTCGCTTTATTCCTTTTATTTCTATATTACTGGCTGGGTTTTCCTCTAATACTCCATCAATAACAAGGTGTTTGTAATAATGATTTATTTTTATTATTGTTTGCTGTATGCTGCGTTGCTTGTTGTTTTTGCTTTTGCAATAGCTTATGTATGCCATTATATCATTATAAATTGTTTGCTCCGGTTCGATTCCTTCATTTTCAAGCCACGTTAAAAAACGTTTGACTGTTGATGTAATGCTGCCTATTGATTTACTGCTATATCTTTTTAATATTAGATATTCTGTAAAAGCTTCAATTTTCAAGTATAAAGTTTCCTGCTTCATTTGTTGATTCAAGTAAGTGTGTATAGATTTGTGTTGATTCTAAACTTGAGTGTCCTAAAAATTTTGCAATGGATTCGAGTTTCATTCCTGCTTCTAAAAGGTGTGTCGCTATTGAGTGGCGCAGCGTGTGTAAGCCGATTTCTTTTTGTTGTAATTCTGCGTTTTCAGTTCTTTGTATTAATAATTTTAATCGTAATAACATTGCTTGTCCTGTTATTCGCTTGCCTCTTTGCGTTATAAAAAAAGCTTCTGTTTTGCTATCCTTTAAAAATAGTGGTCTTGAGTCATATAAATAATTCTGTAAATAGTTTATTCCTTTTGCATTTACAGGAACATAGCGTTCTTTGTAGTTCTTGCCTTTTCTTACATATATTAATTTTTTATCAAAAAGTATGTCGCTTATATCAAGCTGCACCCCTTCATTTCGTCTTAATCCGCAAGCGTAAAAAATTGTCAACATTGCTAAATCTCTTATTGATAATACTTCGTTTTGCCATACAGGAACTCTTCCTCTTATATAAGGAAAATCGTTTACTGCTTTATAAATTTGCCTGACTTCTTCTTGTGTTAATACTGTTGTTATTTTATCTTCTTCGGTTTCTCTTGGTAAATATAGTTTTGAGATTGTGAGCCGCCCTGATTGTCTTAAATATTTTAGAAAGTTATATATTGCCTGTTGATGTTTTTGCAGATAGCTTGTACTTAATCCGCCCCCACGCCGTAGGTTTGGGCGTGTTTTGAGTTCGTTATAATATTGCTTTATTGTTTTGTTGTCTATGTCTTTTATTTGTGTTCTTCCCTGTTTCTCCATGTAGTGCAGTAATTCTCTTATGCAATTTGGCATATTATAAACGCTTGATGGGGCAAAGCCGATTATATCAAGCCACTCTTTGAAGCTTTGTTCAATGTATTTATATGCGGGGCTGTTGATTGGTAAGTGTTTCATTTTAGTTAATAGTTAAAAGATAATAGTTAATAGTTTTGGGATTGCTTCCCACTTCGTTCCTCGCGGTCGCAATGACGCTCTTTTCATCATTAACTATTCACTATTAACTATTAACTTTTTTTCACCCCTCTTATTCCTTTTCGTGAACTTTTGAACTTCGGTATTTAAGTTATTGGTTTTGTTTTCGTTTAGCGGTTCATTTGTGCTGTGAACTTGTTGTAAACTGTTTACTTTTGTTTGCTCGGATAAAAAATTTTTGTTTTCTTTCAGTTTGTTTAAAATATCATCAAGTATGTTGCTAATTGATGCTTTCAGCTTTTCATATTCTTCATAGCTTGGGATTTCATAAGCAAAGTTGTTTTCTTTTGTTTTTATTTTCCGGATATAGTTATTTTCAAGTAATGTTAACATATACCGCTTTTGGTTGCTGTGATTGGTTTTTAATGCTTGCCTTACTTCTTTTGCCGTAAATGTTGTTTTATTTTCTGCTTTTAGGTATGCTTTCAGATATTCAAAATATGTTCTGCAAGCTTTGTTCAGTTCATCACTCTTGCGTAATAATATTTCTTTCATTAGCTCGTTAGCTTCTTCAATGTCTTCGAGTGTTGCCTCGATATAGATTTCTCCGGTTGCTTCATCTGTTTTTTGTTCCCTTTGATATTGTTTATAAAATGTGATTGCTTCGATAAATTGTAAATAGTGGTTGTTGGTTCTTCTTGGCTTAAACACTTCTTCCGGAAGTTTTAAATATTCTGCGTAAGGATTTTTTATTGTTATTGGTTGTAGTAAGCGTTGACAGTTTTGTAAAAGCTTTTTTATTCTTTGTTCTTCTTCAGTATTGATTTTTCCGGCACTCAATAAGCGTTGGCGTTCCATTATTCTTTCGTCTTGTTCTTTTGTTTCGTCAAGATAAATCAGGAAAGAACGGTTTGCATTATCTTCATATATGCTTTCTTTTGTTGTGCAACCTGCTACACATATAGGTCCTTCTACTGTTACGCTTATTGTTTTCGTATTTCCTTTATTGTCTTTTATTGATATTCGTTTTGTTATTTTGCGTTTGCTTTGTAGTTCTCTTAGTGGGAAAAGGGCAGTTAGTGCTCCGTCTAAGTCCTCAAAGATTACAAGTTTATTTTTTAGTTCTTGTTTATCGAAGTAATAAAAGGCGTTTTCGGATAAGCTTGTTATTTCGATTTTATCTTCTTCCGGTATTAGTTCCGATACTTTTTCCTGTAAATATGTTTTGCCTGTTCCGCTTGCTCCAAGTGATATTATGTGCAGGGGGATTTCTCGTTTTCTTGTTGTAAGTATTATTAACATTCTTTGGCGGTTCTTTTCTTCGCCCACTATTCCGCTCTTTCCAAGCATTTCATTTGTGTGTTGTAATAAGTTTTCTGATTTCAAAAAGCCGGTTGCTTCTTCTCTTTCCTGTTCACTCATAGCGTAGGGCTTTTGTTTATTGGTGGTTTGTTGTTCTTCTATTCTTTTTAAGCGGTATTCTTCAAGTTGGTTTGTGATGTCGGCTATTGCTTTCGCTATTTGACTGCTGCCTATTTCCAAGCGTTCCGCTGTTTTGCGGATTAGCTTTTCTACTTGTATGTCATTGTAAAGGTCTAAGCTGTGCCGTATGGCAAGGTCTGCAATGTCAGGATTGTTAAGGTAATGCTTGAACTTGCGGTTTGTTACTTCGATTTTCAGCGTTACTCTCATTCTGTCTAATCCTTCCAGACGGATTCCGCCAAGTATGGTAAAGCTTAGTTCTTCCGTTGTGTAGGTTATGGCTTCGGGATTTTGAGTGTTTAGTTTGGTTTTTGTTTCCATTGTTGATAATTTATTTTTGTCTTATTGACTATTGCAAAATAAAATATAAATTATCATATTGACAAATATAAATTAACAAAAAATTTATTTTGTTGCATAAAATTGACTTATTGACTATATTTGCAATGGATTTCATTAAATATATTTTTATAATGCACGTAGGCAAAAACATAAAAAAAATAAGAGAGAGCAGAAAACTTTTACAAAAAGAGGTTGCTATTGCTGCTGGCTTGCATCCTGCCAACTATAATAAAACGGAAAAAGGAGAACGTGAGCCGTCTATTGATGCTCTCGATAAAATAGCGAAGCTTTTTAATATGACTGTTGACGAAATTATTCACTTTGAAGGCAAAGTCCCAAAAGATGTTACTCTCGAAGATAAAACAACTACGGAACAAATAAAGCTTGTTCAACAGCTTGATGAAGATGATAAAAAAGCTTTGTTTCGCATTATTAATACTATGGTTACTAAAAGTAAATTTAAGGACTTTTTTCAACAACAATTACAACATTAATTTTTATGAACGTACAGTATATTTCAGACAACAGAGGGCATACAAAGGCGGTTATTATTCCTATTACCTACTGGAATGATATTGCTAAAAAATTACATATTCCTGATGTGGAAGATGAACCCTCAAAAGAACAAATTCTTAAAGGTTTAAGAGAAGCCATCGAAGAAATGAAGATTATCAGAGCCGGCAAGAAAAAACAAAAAACACTTAAAGAGTTTTTGGATGAGCTATAAAGTAATTCCGCTTGAGAACTTCAAACGTGAAGCAAAGCGACTTATTAAAAAGTATCCGTCTTTAAAAAACGAGATTTATCAGCTTGATGAGCAGCTTTCTGTTAACCCTTTAATCGGACAACCTTTAGGTAGTAATTGTTTTAAAATACGTTTGGCTATTAAAAGCAAAGGTAAAGGCAAAAGCGGTGGGGCAAGGGTTATAAGCTGCGTTTTGGTTAAAGAACTTGATGTTTATCTTTTATCTATTTATGATAAATCTGAAAAGGAGTCTATTTCCGATATGGATATGAAAAAACTTGTTAAAGATATTCCGGCAAAATTATAATTCATTATTGCTTCTATGTTTATTTAAAAAGCCAACCGTTTGCAGATTAGCTTTTGTTTGATTTCAAGTATTCGTGCCTTTCCATAGAATGATTACAGAAACTACGTCACGCCAGCATGACAGGTTTATGTTCACCAAACATTTTTTACATACTCTAGTACATCCTTATTTTTTAAGTCAAAATAAAAGGATATATAATTATTGGCTTTCTTCTGCGAGGTAATAATAATAATACCTTCGTCTGTTTCAAGTTTCTGATAGTCGGTATTTTCAAAAGCAGTAAATTTCTTTTTATAGTTCACTTCTATCTGTTTTTGGATATCGTTCAAGTTTATTTTTGCCGTAGATTGAATAAAGGTAATGCCAACAACTTTTTTATTTGCATAAAAACTTTCATCTACATTTTCACTCCCTACCCATAGTGGGTTCTTATCCAATTGCAGTACAGTAGTATAATTTTCTGACTGACCTCTAAATCCTCTATAAACAAAATATTTGAACTTGTTTTTAACTTGCAAGTCTTTAACATTATCAGGCAAAGTATATGTTTGTCCATCAAAAGCAAATGATACTTTTTTCCCACTTGTAGTTGACGAATAGCAACTAAGCATAAGCGATATAAATAATATAATATTCATCTTTATAAACATATTTATTGTTTTTTCACTTGTTCTGGTATCATTAATGTCGGTGTGTTAACTATTGTATTATCTGCTCCTTGTGGCGTTGGGGGTTTAGGTAAAATAGTTCCTACATTATCCCTCAAAAAGACCGTAGTATTTTGATTATTGGATGGAACTAGAGGAATAGTTCCAGTTTCATCAGTTGGGTCTTTTAATACAACCATGTTACCAGCTTTTCTTTGTTCCTCAACCTTCTGAGCCAATTCATCTGCTGTTGCATTAGGATTTGCTGCTCCTACATCTTGTCCAACTGCATTATTATGAAGATCCATTTTCTTTTGATTTAGCTTGATTTTACTTGGATCGTCTAAAGCTTCGTGAGCTTTACCAAGCTTGTTTGCCAAATCCCTTCCAAAAGACTGTGTATTTAATGCATTAAAATAAGCGTGTCTAAAAGCGTCTGCTTCGTCATTATAAAATCCTGTCTTTTCACTTTCCGTACCTGTGAATAGTTCTGCTGTTTTTTGAATCGCTAATTCTCTGTTTTTTTCAAGTTGCTTTACTATTGTAAAATGAGTTGCTATTACTTTCTTTTCTTCTGTTGTAAGCTTTTTCCACTGGTCATATTTTGTCCCTTCTAAACCGTCAATATCAACCATCCAAATAGGGTTGTTACTTGCGAATTGATACGGTGTAAGCATGGCAAACTTACGGGTAAGAGGGTCAACAGAAAGAAAGCGCCCTAATCTCGGGTCGTAAATTCTCATACCATAGTCATAAGAGTTTCCCGAGCCTTTCAATTCGTCATCTTTTTCTTTTCCGTTAAACCCGTGCC
>JBAZBZ010000062.1 GCA_041671145.1 Bacteroidales bacterium
TGTAAATACCATGCTCATTGTGGGCTCGTCAACATGAATAAAAGTGAGTCCTTCCGGATTTTCATAATCGGCAATGGTGTCGCCGATTTCAAAACTTTCATTGCAAAGCACGGCGCAAATTTCTCCTGCTTCAACTTCAAATTTCACTTTTTCTTTTGCTAATCCTTCAAATAAATATAATTCCTTAACCATAGATTTGACAACACTTCCATCTTTTTTTACAATAGAAATCTGTTGTCCCATTTTTATTTTTCCGCGTGATATGCGCCCAACGGCAATACGTCCGACATAAGATGAATAATCAAGCGAAGTGATTTGCATTTGCAATGTTCCGGGTTCTTTAACAGGTGGTTTGAAATATTCAATAATTGTATCGAGCAAAAAACTTATATCATTAGCCGGAGTTTTCCAGTCAGCTGCCATCCACCCGAGTTTTGACGAACCGAAAACTGTAGGGAAATTCAATTGCTCCTCGTTTGCGTCCAAACTCATCATCAAATCAAAAACCGCTTCATGTGCTTCATCCGGAGAACAATTGGGTTTGTCAACCTTGTTGATTACAACAATGGATTTTAACCCGCGTTCAATTGCTTTTTCAAGTACAAATCTTGTTTGCGGCATAGGACCTTCGAAAGCATCAACCAACAGCAACACTCCGTCAGCCATATTCAATACACGTTCCACTTCGCCGCCAAAATCGGAATGTCCGGGGGTATCAATAATATTTATTTTAACTCCTTTGTATCTTACCGATACATTTTTAGCTAATATTGTTATTCCTCTTTCACGCTCCAGGTCATTGGAGTCGAGCAATAATTCGCGTACTTCCTGATTATCTCTGAATAATTTCACCTGATGCAATATCCTATCAACTAACGTGGTTTTACCGTGGTCTACATGTGCTATTATTGCTACATTTCTTATTTCCGACATATTTTTTTACTCCTGCTAAATTCAAGCTGCAAATGTAGTACCTTAATTCATTAAAAAAAAATTATCCCTGTATTCAGGGATAAAATAATTCTTTATAAGCACAAGTAAAACTTATTGTTTCTTCTGCATCGTTATTTAAATTTAGTTAGTGCTTTAATTTTTCATATAAAATAAGTTCTGCAATTACTATAATGATGAAAATATAAAAATGAAAAATAGAATTAATAATTTAGCGATTTAAAATAAAAGTAAAAATTTTATAAAAAGCGAAAACAGAAAACTATTTTTTTAAAGCATCAGTAACCATATTGGCGGCATCTTGCAGAAGTATTGCCGACTGTACTTTGAGTCCGGATTTGTCTATAATTTCTTTTGCTTTTTCGGCATTTGTGCCTTGAAGGCGGACAATAATAGGAATTGAAATACTGCCAATATTTTTAAATGCTTCAACAATTCCTTCAGCCACACGGTCGCACCAAACAATACCGCCGAAAATGTTTACGAGTATTGCCTTTACATTTGGGGTTTTTAAAATTATTCTGAAAGCATTCTCAACTCTTTTAGCATCGGCACTTCCACCGACATCAAGAAAGTTTGCAGGTTCACCGCCGGCAAGTTTTATTATGTCCATTGTTGCCATTGCTAAACCGGCACCGTTAACCATGCAGCCAATATTGCCATCAAGCTTAATGTAATTAAGTTTATATTTGCTTGCTTCAACTTCAGTCGGGTCTTCTTCGGAAATATCACGCAATTCAATTAATTCGGGATGACGGAACAATGCGTTATTATCAATACGTACTTTCGCATCGGCTGCCATTATTATATTGTCAGAGGTTTTGAAAAGTGGATTGATTTCAATCAAGCTTGCATCAATTGAAATATAAGCTTTGTAAAGTGCCTTTAAAAATGGTAAAATATTAGCATAAGCAGTGCCATCAAGTTTAAGGTTTGTTCCGATTTTTTCGCACTGCGAATCTTCAAGTCCTGTTTTTGGATTTATTTCTTCGGTGAAAATCAAATCAGGTGTTTTTGAGGCAACTTCTTCAATATCCATTCCTCCTTCGGTTGAATACATTATAATATTTCTCGAAGTTTTTCTGTTCAACAAAATACTTAAATAAAATTCTTTTATATCACTTTTGCCTTTGTAAAAAATATTTTGTTCAATCAAAACCTTGTTTACTTTTTTACCTTCAGGTGTTGTTTGGTGAGTAATGAGTTGCATCCCAATGATTTTCTTTGCATATTCTTTTACTTCATCAAAGCCATTTGCGGGCTTCACTCCGCCGCCTTTACCGCGTCCGCCTGCATGTATTTGCGCCTTGATAACAAATTGTTCTTTTCCTGTAATTGCTTTTATTTTTTTTGCTGCTTCAATTGCTTCATCAACATTGGTTGCAACAAAACCTTCGGGAACAGCAACTCCGAATTTCTTTAAAAGAACTTTTGCCTGATATTCGTGGATATTCATAATAAAGTATCTATTTTATTGACGAAAGAAAAAGTTTCGGTTATTTGTGTGAGAACCGTTTATAAGGGAGTCCTGCGAAGCTGCTGTTGAGACATTACTGAATTTCTTTTTATTAGTATCGAAATATCGTGAAGAAAATATACCAATTCCGTTTGTAATGTTTGTGAATTGCGGTCGTTCCTGTACGATATCGTTGCTTGGTGCGTTAACATCCATGTATGTGGTAAGGTCGTCACTTGCTACAGCAATGATTAAGTCAAGGTGATGAGTGTATTGGTCATGGATTAAATCAGTATTTCTATATTCCTTACCTACACGCCTTGATAAGTTTGAATTAACAGCAACTTTTCCGCCGATATACTGAAGAAAATTACCTGGTATGTAACTTACATCCATGTTTTCTCCTCCGGTTAAATTCGTTGCTCTTACACTACCTATATTCCAATCAATATGTTTTTCAACTGAATCGTTTGGAGGATTATTATTGATTTCAACATACCAGAATCTAAGAATTACTTCATATTTTCTTCCATCTGCTGCACTTTTCCATTTAATGGAGTTTTGTGTGGTTGCGGTAAAACCCATAATTGAAGAAGAAGGAGAAATATCACTTGATAGCATTTTTTTTACAATTACGGCAGAACTGTTTATTATCTTATTCGTTTTTGTATTTTTAATGTAAAGTTTATAAATGCTCTCGCGGTCAATAGCATCGCCTGTTGTAGCTCTTGTATAAAAGCAAAAAAGTTTTTGCTGAGGCGAAGGGAATATGCCGCTTTCTTTGTTATTAATAAGTGTATCATGTAAATTATAAGTTTTTTGTAAAGAGCCGTTTGTCCATTTTTCTATTTTTACTTCCAAAGTTCCATCAGGATAGGTTGTGGAATCGGGGTTTGATGCCATTGTAATTGCATTGCCTTTGCCAAGATAAGCTCTGTTTATTTTTATAAACTGAACGTTGTCATCGGGATTGAGCAATCCATAAACAACAGCGATGTCTTTCCATTTTGCATTTATATCAAAATCTGTCTTGCAGGATATAATATCCAATAAAATTATGCAAGCAATAATTAATATGATTTTTCTCATAAAACTGTAAGCAAAAAATATCAAAGCAAATTTATTGTATTATTTGAATAAAAAGAATAAAAGCATAAATTTTTTTTAGTTTTTTTTATTATTTACTTTTGTAAAAAAATGATAAGCTCATATTATTTATTTTTACTTTTTTACTAAAAAGCCAAATGCAATGCATCAATCAAAAAGTTTAAAAAAAATAACAACCCACGTTTTGCAGGAAATGAAGCTGCAAGATGAAAAGATTTCAATGATTACTGCGTATGATTATTCTTTTGCAAAAATTATTGATGAAGCAGGAATAGATGTGATTTTAGTCGGCGACTCGGCTTCAAATGTAATGGCAGGGCATAAAACAACATTGCCGATTACTTTGAATGAAATGATATATCATGCATCATCCGTAGTGAGAGCGGTTTCAAGAGCTTTGGTTGTTGTGGATTTACCCTTCGGTACATATCAGGGAAATTCATTAGAAGCACTTAGTTCGGCAATAAGAATTATGAAAGAATCGGGTGCTCATGCTGTAAAACTTGAAGGTGGAATAGAAATAAAAGAATCTGTAGAACGCATTATCTCTGCGGGAATTCCTGTTATGGGTCACTTGGGTTTAACACCACAGGCAATTTACAAATTCGGAACTTACATTGTAAGAGCAAAAGAAGAAACTGAAGCTAAGCAGCTTATTGATGATTCCAAGGTGCTTGAGGACTCAGGATGTTTTGCTATAGTTCTTGAAAAAATTCCTGCAAAACTTGCCGCAGAAGTTACAAAAGAAAGAAATATTCCGTTAATAGGAATAGGAGCGGGTGGTGGGGTTGACGGACAAGTGCTGGTTTTACATGATATGCTTGGTATAACTCAGGAATTTTCGCCGCGTTTTTTAAGAAGATATAATAATCTTTATGAAGAAATCAAAGGTTCGGTGGAGTCATATATTAAAGATGTGAAAGCACGCGATTTTCCTAATGAAAGAGAACAGTATTAAATTTAGGATTTAGAATTTGGAAATTAGGATAAAAGATTCAAGGATTTTAACTTCTGTCGATTGTTGGGAAGATTGATAGAATAAATAACGATTAACAATTATTTTTTTTTCGTTTTATTTTAAGTTTTATGTTGGAAATTCTTTACGAAGATAATCATATAATTGCTGTTAACAAAAAGCCATCTGATATTGTTCAGGGAGATAAGACGGGCGACAAGCCGTTAAGCGAATTTGTCAAGGATTACATTAAAACAAAATATAATAAACCCGGAGATGTTTTTATTGGTGTTGTGCATCGTCTCGACCGTCCTGCAAGCGGTGCTGTGCTTTTTGCTCGCACAAGCAAAGCATTATCAAGATTAACAAAGATGTTTCATGACAAGGAAATAAAAAAAACTTACTGGGCTGTAGTTAGAAATAAACCACCCGAACAGCATGGAAGATTGATAGATTTTATAAAAAAATATGAAGAAAAAAATATTTCAAAGGTTTATGCTCAACAGATAGAAGGGGCTGTTCTCGCTGAACTTACTTATGAAGTAATAAAAAATATTGTTGGATATTATTTGCTCGAAATTGATTTGCTCACAGGAAGGCACCATCAAATCAGAGCGCAATTGGCGAATATCGGTTGTCCTATAATTGGTGATAATAAATATGGATACCCGCGTGCAAACAGAGATTACTCAATAAATCTTCACGCAAGAAGCATCGAATTTATTCATCCTGTAAAAAAAGAATTTATTAAAATAATTGCAGAACCGCCGGCTGACGCTATCTGGAAAAAGTTTTGAAATAATTTTAAATTTTTAGTCCGGTTTTTTTTTATCTCATACCTCGTATCTCATACTTCAATAGTAGTTAATAAAATAAAAATTTAATTTAATACTCCCATTTCCAATTGCGGATTTCAGGCATATCATCACCGTGTTTAATTATGTATTGTTTATGTTCAATTAATTTGTCGTGCATTTCCTGTTTCACATGAGCACCAATTTTTTCAAGCTTTGCCACACGGTCAATAACATCAATTACAAGATGAAATCTGTCGAGGTCGTTAAGCACAACCATGTCGAAAGGCGTGGTAGTTGTTCCTTCTTCTTTGTATCCTCTAACATGAATGTTTTTATGATTATTTCTTTTGTATGTTAGGCGATGTATTAATAATGGATAGCCGTGAAATGCAAAAATAACCGGTCTGTCGGTTGTAAAAAGCGAATCAAAATCTTTGTCGGACAAGCCATGTGGGTGCTCGTTCGGAGGTTCAAGAGTCATCAAATCAACAATATTGATAACGCGGATTTTCAACTCCTTGAAATTCCGGCGAAGAATATCAACAGCAGCCAATGTTTCAAGTGTTGGAACATCACCGGCGCAAGCCATTACAACATCAGGTTCGCATACGTGGTCGTTACTTGCCCAATCCCATATTCCTATTCCTTCGGTACAATGTTTTATTGCTGAATCCATATCCAGATACTGCAATTCGGGATGCTTTCCGGCTATTATGACATTTATATAATGTCTGCTTTTCAAACAATGGTCGGTAACGGAAAGCAGCGTATTGGCATCGGGCGGAAGATAAACCCTAACTATTTCAGATTTTTTATTTATAACATGGTCAATAAAACCGGGGTCCTGATGGCTAAATCCATTATGGTCCTGCCTCCAAACGTGCGATGTTAAAAGATAATTTAAAGAAGCTATTGGTCGCCGCCATGGAATATGCCTTGTGGTTTTTAGCCATTTGGCATGTTGATTAAGCATTGAATCAACAATACGAATAAACGCTTCATAGCAAGAGAAGAAGCCATGTCTGCCTGTCAGCAGATAACCTTCTAACCAGCCCTGACAAATATTTTCGCTAAGAACTTCCATTACGCGACCATCATGAGTAATGTGGTCATCTCCGGGTAAAATTTCTGCTGTTGAAACACGGTTTGTTACTTCCAAAACAGCACTAAGACGGTTTGAATTATTTTCATCAGGACTGAATACTCTGAAGTTTTTACTTTCTATATTGAGTTTTACCACATCCCGTAAAAAGTTCCCCATAACACTTGCCGATTCGGCTTTAGTGGTTCCCGGCTTTAAAATGTTTATTGCATAATCACGAAAATCGGGCATTTTAAGGTCTTTGAGAAGTTCTCCGCCATTTGCATGAGGATTTGCACTCATGCGGTATTGCCCTTTCGGAGCAATTTCTGAGAGTTCTGGTTTTAGTTTTCCACTGTCATCAAAAAGCTCTTCGGGTTTATAACTTCGCATCCAGTTTTCGAGTAATTTTAAATGTTCCGGATTGCTTGCCAACTTAGATAAAGGAACCTGATGTGAACGAAATGTTCCTTCTACCTGCAAGTCATCAACTATTTTCGGACCAGTCCATCCTTTTGGTGTGCGCAATATTATCATAGGCCATTTCGGGTGTTCTTTGAAGCCGTTTGCTCTGGCTTCATTTTGAATTGTTTTTATTTCAGAAAAAACTGAATCAAGCGTTATTGCCATGAGTTGATGCATTTTTTCCGGCTCATCACCTTCAACAAAATAAACTTTATGTCCGTATCCTTCGAATAAGCTGGTTAGTTCTTCGCGGCTGATTCTTGCGAGAACAGTGGGGTTGGCAATTTTATAACCATTAAGATGAAGTATCGGCAAGACAGTTCCATCAATAATGGGATTCAGAAATTTATTTGAATGCCAGCTTGTGGCAAGAGCACCTGTTTCGGCTTCTCCGTCTCCTACAACACAGCATGCAATTAAACCGGGATTATCAAAAACTGCTCCGTACGCATGCAAAAGAGAATAGCCAAGTTCTCCACCCTCGTGAATAGAGCCGGGAGTTTCGGGAGCTACATGACTTGGTATTCCTCCCGGAAAAGAAAACTGGGTGAATAATTTTTTCATGCCTTCAATATCCTGTGAGATGTTCGGATAAACTTCGCTGTATGTTCCTTCGAGGTAGGTGTTGGCAACTATGCCTGGTCCGCCGTGTCCGGGTCCGGTAACATAAAGTATGTTTAAATTATTTTTTTTAATTATACGATTTAGATGAACATAAATAAAATTCAAACCGGGAGTGGTTCCCCAATGTCCTAATAGCCGTGGCTTGACATGCTCTATTTTTAACGGTTCTCGCAATAGCGGATTATCTAAAAGATATATTTGTCCTATTGATAAATAATTTGCGGCGTGCCAATACGCATTTATTTTTTTTGCTTCTTCCTTGGAAAGTGGCGGCAATTCCTTAACATCAGTCATAATATTTAAAATTTATTTATTAAATTTTTTTCAAGTTTTAAAACATCTTCTGAAAATTTTCTTATTCCTTCAGCAAGTTTTTCGGTAGCCATAGCATCTTCGTTCAGCATCCAGCGAAACTTTTTTTCATCAAGCTCAATCATTTCAATTTTCATGTCTTTTGCAATTTCGGGATTTAGTTTTCTTTCAAGAGTGCCTTCATTTTGCTCCAATTCATTTAAAAGTTTTGGAGAGATTGTTAACAAGTCGCAACCGGCTAATTCTATTATTTCGCCGGTGTTCCTAAAACTTGCTCCCATAACTTCAGTTTTATAACCATGCTTTTTAAAGTAATTATAAATATTTTTCACAAGCAGTACTCCGGGATCTTCGGATGCTGGAATGTTTTCAACACCATTATTTTTTTTGTGCCAATCGAGAACACGACCGACAAATGGCGAAATAAGCGTTACGCCAGCTTCTGCACAAGCAATTGCCTGAGGCAATGAAAAAAGTAAAGTCAGATTGCAATGTATTCCTTCTTTTTCAAGTACTTTTGCTGCTTTAATTCCTTCCCATGTTGAAGCAATCTTTATTAGTATCCTGCTGTTTTCAATACCTGCATTATTATATAAAGATATAAGTTCTCTGGATTTATTTATTATTCCCTCTGTGTCAAAAGCAAGTCGTGCATCTGTTTCGGTGGAAACTCTTCCGGGAATTATCTTTAATATTTCCAATCCGAAATCCACAGCAACTTTATCTAGAGCTATGGCAAGTTGATTTTCTTTTGTAGCAGATTTACTTTTTGCAAAACTTACTGCTTCATCAATAAGAGAAGAATAAATTTTGTCCTGAGACGCAATCAATATAAGCGATGGATTTGTAGTTGAATCAATAGGTTTGAACTCTTTCATTGATTCAAAATCACCGGTATCGGCAACTACTTTTGTAAATGTTTTAAGCTGTTCAAGAAAGTTCATATAGAAATGTATTAATTATTACTATTATTAAGTTAAGCATAAAATGTCGTAAAAATCGAAGTATGAAAAAACATGAACAATACTTTCAATATGGAATTCCTACTTCTTACCTCATACATCTTTTGTAAAATATCATAACACAATTAACAAAACACTATATTAGAAATAAAAAAAGATTAACTTATTTTTAAATAAGAACAAATGTAATATTTATTTGGTTATTTACAGAGTAAAGAAAAGCATTTTTAATAAATCAAATCATACACACATCTAAAGTGTAAAAATATCTACGCTTTTTTTGTTTTAATCTAATAATTGAATTTACATTTGGATTTCACAGATTGTTTTTCGTATTTCGTATAATATTTTTTATACAGATACAAAAAATAATTTACTTTATATTAACACTAACATCCTAACATTATAAATTAAATTTCAATTGATTACAATTAAGTTCTTTGAAATCTTGTAGATAATAGTCGTCAAACAATTGCTGTATGGG
>JBAZBZ010000063.1 GCA_041671145.1 Bacteroidales bacterium
CTTGACACTCCCGACAAACGCAAAGGACAGCAAAAGCTTTTCTTTTCTCCTGCTTCCGCATTATTTGCGGTTGTGGAAAAAGAGTGTAAAAACTGTGAAGAACCCTGTATAACTGATTCAGCTAACGCAGAATTTGCAGAGAACTTACGCAAAGATTTACACGAACTAACGCAGAATATGCGTATTACAAAAGAAACTATACAAAATTAACTCTTACAAAAAAATATTATTAATAATAAAAAATTAAAACTATGAAGAAAAATAAAGTTTTATCAAAAAGAAAAATAGGAATCAAAAGAGCTAATGACATTGCTTACTACAAAAGAATTATTGAAACCTGCCATCATTCATCCATTTCATATCAAAACGCTAAAAATCGCTTATACGAACTTACAAAAGATAAAAGCTGGTTAACCTTATAAATAATTAGTTTTTATAAGAAAATTCATGTCAAAAAAATTTAAAGAAAAAATAATAACAATAGAAGCATTATTTGTCATTTCTCTTGAGGAGTTGGCTTTCTCTGTTTTAAAGCACGAAGATGATTATAATTTACTTATTGATATATTAAACAAGAACCCAGAAATAGCAAACAAAAAAGTTAAAGAAAACATTAAGAGAATTATTCGCAATTCAAAAGTGAATGTAAAACTTAAAAAAGTAAAATTCTCATACAACGATTCGGATAATTTCAGTCACGGCGTATCTTATTTTGATGTAAAGTTGAAGGGAACTGAAAAGGAATTAAAAAGGATTGCAGGAGAAGATAAAATATTTTTATTCAACTGGAAATGCAATAAAGAACCTATAATAAAATAATATGAAACCACCGCTTACTTACTATGGAGGGAAGCAAAAATTATCTAAAAAAATAATATCAATAATTCCTGAACATAAAATTTATTGTGAAGTGTTTTTTGGAGGTGGTGCAATATTCTTTGCAAAGCCAAAAGCAGAAGTTGAAGTAATAAATGATAATAACGGGGAACTAATAAACTTTTACAGAGTATTAAAAACAAATTACAGAGAATTAAGCAAAGAAATTAAAGCTACACTACATAGCAGAGAAGAACATCAAACAGCAGAAGTGGTAATGAAATATCCAAGAGTATTTAATGAAGTAAGGCGTGCTTGGGCTATATGGACATTAGCAAATCAAAGCTTCGCTTCAATGCTTGGTGGTACTTGGAGATGTGATTTGCAGAAAAATTCAACAGCAAGCCGTTTAAATAATAAAAGAAATAATTTTACTGAAGAATATGCTAAACGCCTTGAATTAACGCAGATTGAAAGCAGAAACGCTTTAGCAGTAATTAGGCAATGGGATAGCAAAAATACATTTTTTTATTGCGATCCTCCCTATTTCAACGCTGATATGGGACATTACAAAGGTTATACTGAACAGGATTTTGAAAATCTTTTAAAAATACTTTCTGAAATAAAAGGGAAGTTTATTCTTAGCTCCTATCCTTCCGAACTTATTGAAAAATATACAAAAAAACATAAATGGCACACTACAAAGATTGAGGGGATATCCGTATCTGTGGCTTTAGGTAAGCGAAAAACAAAGACGGAGGTGCTGACAAAGAATTATATATAAAAATGATAACAAAACTCGTTTTTAAAGTGCGTATACTTTTAGGATAGAAGAAGTTTTGCAATGCTTTTAGCCAATGGTTGTTTTGTTTGCAATTCAATCCAATACCATTGTCCGTTAGGATTATTTTCAATAAAAACAAATTCATTTTGAGGAGTTCTAATTAAATCTATGGCACTAAAATAAAGATTGTATGAATGAACAAATTTTATTAATGATTGCTCAAGTCGTTTTGGCAACTGAAATGGACTGTGTTGTATTGTCCACGGATTTGCTTTTCTCCAGTCGTGTTTAGTTGCATCTAAACTTTGAGAATATATTTCTGTTGCAAAAACTTTATTGCCGATTACATTAACTCTTAGCTCTGTTTTCTTTTCAATATATTCCTGTATAAGCGTAGGAGTATAGCGAATATTATCAAGATAATTTTCTTGTTCTTCTTTAGTTAACTTGTGTGAGAAAGTATGAACAGGTATTTGGTTCACTTGAACAGAATTTGTTTGTAAACTTTTACAAAGAACTTGATTTTTCATCTCTTTGAAGAATAAAGCAGCTTTCTTTGGGTCGTTTGTTACAAGCGTTCTTGGTATTCGTAAACCAAATTTAGAAGCCGTATTAAGTTGTCCAAATTTAATTTGTGCTTGCTTGTTATTGAATGGATTATTTATCCATTTTAGGTTTGGAAAAGTATAAAGAAATTTAAGTGCGATGCTTCCTTCTAATGAAGAAAAATCTTTTGCTCCGTCAATCTCTAATTCGCGATGAGGACTTACTGTAATAGGTTTACGATAGTATGCAGCTACAAGTTGTTTAAGGTTAACTTTACGATTTAATTTATCAGATAAAAAGCCATAAAAATTATATTTTTCGTCATAACCAAGGTTCAATAAATAAAAGTCAAGAAGTGATTCAGAGTTTAAACGAAAAACATGACATTTCATCTTTTTAAGTTCAGCAATTACTGCATCTGTATGAGGATCGGATTTTTGAGTAACAATTAAAACCTCTTTCATTCATTAAATATAAACAAAATATAAAAAGCGTTAAAAGTTAATAATGAAGAATTTACAAAATGAATAGTTGTCATCTTTATCTTCATGAGAATCAATCGTCTGTATCTTCATCAGGATCAGTATTGAATATTCCTGTTGTTGATGTTCGCGACCATGTTGTTTGCATTCGAACATCTTGTCCAATAAACATTTGGCTTTCGTCGTCATACTTTCCTTTAGGTTCTTCAAGAATAATTTTGGATTCTTCGGCGTACAAAAGTGTAAATGGTACTTTGTCAGTTGTTTTAAATTTATTCATATTTTCTCTTTTTTTTTCAAAGTTAAATATTTTTTTAAAACACAAAAATAAAATATTTTAACATTCAATCCATACAGCTATTTAACTAAGTAAATTTGCACTAAATTACCTGATATGATAAAATTATCAAATAAACAAATTTGAACAAAAATTTAAGCAGGAAAGAAATCTTGAGCAAGATAAGCTTGCTTTTATTGAAGCAATCAAAAATACTGAAATTAAAGAGATAGAAACAGAATTTGACGAAATTAGTTCAAATTCTCTCTCGTCAGAACTGAATCATACAAAATTATTTCTTTTAGGCGAAACGCATGGAGTAAAAGAAAATCCTAATATAATTTATACTATTTTTAAAAAATACGGATTCAAAAATTTAGCTTTAGAATGGGATATAAAAATGGAAAAAGCAGTAAAATATTTTTTGCAAACAGAAGAAATAGATTTCGAAAATATAAAAGATAGCCCTGATGGGAGAATTACAGCTGGACATTTTGCTTTGCTGAAAAAAATGAAAAATGAAGGATTAATTGAAAATCTTATCTGCTTTGATGAAAAGATTCCAACTGGCAAATGGAATGAACGTGATGCGGATATGGCAAACAATATTATAGAGAATTTATCGAAATATAAAACACTTGTTGTTGCTGGAAATATACATACAGAGACTAAACCTATCATTTTTGATAACGAAAAAAAAGAGCATCATCCTATGGGGGAAAAGATAATAAAAAAAATCCCTAATGTTCCATCTGGGAAAATTAAATATATTACTGGAGAATTTTATAATTATGGGAAAAAAAAGTTTAAAAAAAAACCTGAAGATATACTATTACAAAAAGCAAAATTTCATAAAACTCCTGAAGGTAAATATATATTTGAGCTTCCGAAAGCTCATGCCGCAGTTGTTCCAGATACAAATTCTAAAATAAAATAGAAATAGACAGCAGCGAAAATTTCTTTATTCATTAAATAAATTAAGCAAATACTCTTAAAAGAAAATTAGAATAATTAAGAGCATTTACATCAATTAGCAAAAAACAAAAACACACAAATTTTGCAAATAAAAAATGCCACTAAAAGTAATGAAGTGGCATTTAGTAATTAATCAATAAATTTATTAGACTTCCCAACAATCATTTTTAACAATTCAATTACTTCCTGCAAATTATCAGAATTTTCAACAACAATAGTGCAACATTCGCCATTCCAAAACCTTTTTACCGATTCGGGAAGCGATTTAATACGATGAAGTTTTACTCTTTCTCGCGTGTCGCTTTCTTCGTTCATTACAACAATATCAACATTCTTTCTTCTTAAATGCAAGAAAGCAAGGTTTTTGTTTTTACGAATTGAGATGTAATGCTTCTTTGGATTAAACTCAAGTGTGCTGTCTGTTTCAAGTAATGCAGATTTAATATCATTGTAGATTTTTCTTATTCTATCGGGCAATTCGCACAAGTGATCATTCTCGGTTAATTTTACAGCTTCTTCTTTTTTCTGCTTGTCATTTTTCCAAATATCAGCAAAAAGCGGGTTTACATTGAAAATAGTATTGTTATTGCAATAATACTTTTTAACGAGTATTTGCCTTACCATCTTACCCCATGTTTCAATATATACAGCTTGCATTAAATCCAAAACAACATTTTCATTGTCTTTCAAAATCAGTATTGCTGGCTTGTTATCAAGCATATCTGATAAAAGTTCTGATATTTCCTGTTCTTCATAAAGATAGCTTTTTAACTCGTTTTTAGTTTCATCGTTTGCATTGATAACATTGCAAAGCTCAACAATAAAATCATTTTGATAATTTTTACTTCTTAAATAAGCGAGAAAATGAGTAATACGAGCATATAAAAGCCCCAAGTTGTTTTCCGATAATATTATCTCAATAATATACATTCTTGGCTTTTCTTTATCACTAAAGTCAAACAGAAACATTTTTGGGAAAAACTCATTTTTGCTTTTCGTATTATCAATAACAACAGTATTTTCGCCGAAAAGCGTTTTGTGATGTTTGGTAATAAATTCTTCCAGATCACTCTCCTTATAAAACTTTGCTTCGTTAGTGTGTTCGTCTCCGATAAAGAATTCTTCTGTTGTAGCAAGCAGTTTATCATCTTTTAAAACATAAGGACTTTGAAAATGATTTAATTCTTTTCGTATTTCTTTTTGCTCTGGCTTTACTTCTTCTTTCTTTTTGCTTTTCTGCAATTCTTCTTCTCCGCTTGGAGTTAGCTCTCCGCCTATTTCTGCCCAAATACCGACAGGAATTTCATCTCTGACAGCGGTATCAAGTGATGAAGCAAAGTTAAGTGCAACATCAAATTTTTGTTCTTGATACAATTCGTAAAATCTTCGCAAGTCCTTACAATCCTTTTCATTTAAATGTTCGGGCTTTGTCCAGTCTGGATATTCAACTTTCTTTTTGTTTTCCGTTCTTGCTTTTGGCGTTTGTTTTGGTTCTGCCTTAATAGTTTGTTTCTGAGATTTTTTCTCGTTTTGCTTTTTAGCTGAAACATTACTTTTCTTAGTGCTTACAGCTTTTTTTGTTTTTGTCTTTTTCATATTTCAAGGGTTTTAGTTATTTATTTGTTTAAAAAACTTATTCTGTTTGAGAGCATAGCTCCACAAAATAAATAGTCAAGTAAAAAACCCACTGGAATAAATTCCAAGTGGGTTGGCAAAAAATAGAATTCAATAATGAAATTTCTATTTCTCTCGTAAATACACTTTAAACAAAACAAAAATTAAATCAACAGAAAAATCATTTAAGCATTAGAACTGAGACGGCAGTCAAGTGTGAGTGCTTGCAAGTGTATGGCTTTGCGAAAATGAGTGAGGATTAATTCTGTTTTCGCAAAGTTATACTCTTGCTTTTATTTTAAGCAATATGCTTACAATTTACTCTGGTGTAGCTTGGATCGTGCGGTAATTTGTAAGGGTATTGCGACAAAAACAAAAGCCACATTTCTGTGGCTTTTTCATTAAAAGATATTTTCTAAAATTAAGAACTACCTTTTTCGGAATTAATTCTGCTATGAGCTTTTTCAATGATTTTTTCAATGTCTATTGGACTATTTAAAAATTCCTTAAGCTCTTTTTTGTATTGTTGATGCGCCAAATTAACTTTTTCTAATAAAACATCATCACGTATTTTTAACATACCTAATATTATTTGAGATTTAATTCGGGCAACAAATTCTTTGTAAGGAATTGTTGTTTTTTTAACTTTTCCTTTTTTATGTTTTTTTTCGGCACTCATAATTGTTTGCTTTAAGAACTGTTAAACTTTCAACATATTACTATATGCCTTGTTAAATGTCAAATACACGATTTTTTTATATATTCCTTTACCTTCTCATAGTCCTTTTTTGCCCTGTTCTTAGCTCTCATAAAAGCACTCTCTGTCGGAATGTTAAACTTTTGCATTATTCTTTCCTTTGAAATATCCTGTGCTTTTTCAGAACCCACCTCTAATAAAAATTCAACTGCTTTCTCAGACAAATTCTTATCCATAAATGAAAGAATCATTTTGTGGTGTTTGAAAAACTCTCTGTTCGTAATATCACTGTTGTCATAGCCAACATAATTATCAATTCTTGATTTTTTATCAATTTTGTCTTTATCTTCTACATCAAAACTATTTGAAGCCATCTTAATACGATCCTTTTTGCGTTTGTCATCAATCATATGATTTATTGAAACCCTTTTTATCCAAGCAGTAAACTTATTTTCCAATTCTTCGTCATTGTAATCATGCTCAGGAAATTGATGCAGATTATAATATATCTTCAATAATATTTCCTGAGCAAAATCGCTCCCTTGCATTGATGGTTCTTCTCTTTTTCTGCAAAAAGAAAAAGTAATATTTTCAATACTGCTTATGTATTTTCTCTTTGACATTAATTTAGTGAATGCTTTGCTTGCATTTTCTTTTTCCTGCGGTGTTTCTGAGTTTAAAAGTTGAATTTGGCATATTAACTTTCTTAGGTTTTCCGAAGTTTTCATTTTTTTGTTTGGTATAAAAAATGGTCTTCTGTGATATAAGACGAAATATTTTTAAAAATCGGACAAGGTTTTTAAAATATTTTTTTCTTCTCCGTTCCGTGTCCTTTTTTAATCTCAATCTGCGTTTTTCTGAATATAAAACGCAAAGATTTTTTTAATGAATTAAAAAAACTAATACAAAGTAATAAAATATCTCGGAATTTATAAAAAAACAAAAATAAAACATAGTGTCAATATTGCAAACAAAACAATAGCGAGGTAAACAAGAACACAAGTACTTTAAATAAAAAATAAATATAAACCTTAAAACCCTAAAGCCATGATTTTAGATGACAACCAAATGATTTTTGTTGAGTACACTAAAAATTTAAAAAAATTACAAAAAATATCAGTAATACAAGTACTCGAGGGCAAAAGATATCCCGTAGGTAAAATCTTTTACAGATTCAATTATGAAACCAACCAGATGGAATATCGTGCTACTGATATAAACGACCTTCCAATTTTTATTGATACTAAAGACATAAAAACCTTAAAAAAGAAATTCAGGCAATACGGCAGGGAACTGGCTAATCCAAACAGAATACCCGAATACGGCAATGAGCCACAACCAACCGAAAGAGAAGATAAATTAAAAGCAATAAGAGGCAAGAATAGCCAAGAACAAAAGCAGGAAGTGTCAAAAACTCCAAAACCGATTGAAGCTCCTAAAAACGAAACTGAGCAGAGCATTGAGAAAACTGATAGAGAACTGGAACTTGAAAAAATCAGAGAGAAGAATATTGAAAACAACAGAGAACAAGAAATGGAAAGGTAATTAAGTATGACAACCAAAATACCAAATAAAATTTCAACAGAATTTAGTATGCCTAAGGCAACTGGAGACCCTGTCATTGTTAATTGTATTATGCCTGATGGCACAAAGAAGCAGGTCGGATACATTTATCAGAATTTTTCAGACGGTGAAGATTTAATGGTTTATATATCCACCGACAATGAGGGGGAGCAAGTATTTCCTCCGACAACCGATTGGCCTGATTTGGAAGATAAGTTTGAACGATACTCAAAAAAAGTTATTGATGAAGCACGAATAGCAAGTTATTTAGAATACGAGGAAAGGCAAAGCAAAATTAAAAATGTGCGTATTTCAAAAAATGCACATTCCAAAAGTAAAGAAATCAATTTTTAATAATAATAATTTAAACCCAAATCATATGAAAAACAACAACAGCGCACAATT
>JBAZBZ010000064.1 GCA_041671145.1 Bacteroidales bacterium
TTAAAGTTTCGGAATTTTGTTGTTCGAACGAATAAACAGAAAACTTTATTGTTTAAATAATTTGGAATTCATATCTTTGCAATCGTAAAACTGTAGTAATATGAATGGGAAAAAAATTCTGGTTACAGGTGGTGCAGGGTTTATCGGCAGTCATCTTGTGAAATACCTTGTAGAAAAAGGGAACGAAGTCATTGTTGCCGATATTTTGTTAAGAGGAAACAAAATAGATAAGAATATTTTCAAGGAAATACAGTTTTACAATGCCGATGTTAAAGACCCGAACATAATGGTTGATTTGAGCAAAGGATGTGATATAGTTTTTCATTTTGCTGCAATTTTAGGTGTTGACGTTGTTGCCGATAATCCTGTTGAAACAATGGAAACCGAAGTTATAGGAACTCAAAACATCATAAATGCTGCCTTAAAAAATAACATTCGTAAAATTATTTATGCTTCAACAAGCGGTATCTACGGACATTCGGCTATTGAAAGAAGTGTTACGGAGGATATTCAGGTTGACCCACGCACAAGTTATGCAATTGCCAAAAGATACAACGAAATATACCTGAAAGCATTATTTGAAGAAAAAGGATTACAGTCGGTTTCACTCAGGTTTTTCAATGTTTATGGAATTAATCAGGATACACGGATGGTAGTTCCGCGTTTTTTTGAACAGGCAATGAATAATAAACCAATAACGGTTTTTGGTAATGGAAAGCAAACCCGCGATTTTACATACATAGACGATACTGTTTTTGCCAGCGTTGAAATTGCAAAAGCGGTTAATGGATGTGAAATTTTTAATGTTGCTAATGAAAATGAAATAACAATCTCCGAATTAGCAAAAAAAATACTTGCAATTACAAATTCTTCGTCACAGGTATCATTTATAAATGCTCCCGAAAAACGATACGATTTCGAAGTTGAAAGAAGATTTGGCTGTTCTGATAAACTAATGAAATCTATCCAGTACAAACCAAATACAAGTTTGGAAAAAGGATTGAAAATTATTTTTGATAAAATGAAAACCCGCGAAATAATGGATTTGGAATAATATGCTAACTTTTCACAAGTTTGCCAAGTGCTTTCAATCTGTTTAACAATGTGGGGTGCGAATAATAAAAAAACACATATGCTTTGTGCGGATTAAGATTACTCAGATTATTTACCGATAATTTTTTTAATGCAGATTGAAGATATTCCGGCTTATAAGTAGTTCCGGCAAAAGCATCGGCTTTATATTCATTTCTCCTCGAAATAACATTCATCACTAAACCCATAATAGTTGATAAAGGACTGTAGAGCATGGCAAACGCAAGAATTCCGATATGAAAACTTTTTATTTCCGAACCAAGTGCCTGCGAAAGCAAAGGATTATTTATAAATAATGATAAAATAAACAGCATTATTCCGGTTTGAATAATGGAAGCAAAAATTGCAGCAAGTGTGTGTTTCTTTTTGTAATGCCCTATTTCGTGAGCAAGCACAGCAACAATTTCTTCTTTTGTCAAATCATTAATCAGAGTATCAAAAAGAACAATTCTTTTTTTTGCACCCAATCCGCTGAAATATGCATTTGCTTTTGATGAACGCTTTGAACCGTCAATTTTAAATATATTTTTTAATTGAAACCCTGTTTTATCTGCGTATTCTTCAATAGCTGTTCTTAATTCACCCTCTTCTAAAGGAGTTTGTTTGTTAAATAGCGGAACTATTATGGAAGAATAAAACATTGTCATGAATATCATAAATGCGCAAACTGCAAGCCATACATAAATCCAAAAATATTTTCCCGTACTCTCATAAAACCAAACTATCAGCGACAACAAGCCGCCGCCAATAATTGCGCCGAGAAACCATCCTTTTATTTTATCAAAAATATATGTTTTAACTGTAGTTTTATTAAATCCGAATTTTTCTTCGATAACAAAAATATTGTAGAGCGAAAATGGAGTTCCTATGATATCCGCTGCAATCCCTATTATTCCGAAAAAACCTATTGCAAGCAAAATAGGATTTTGAGTGTATTGCCTTACAAACGAATCAATAAAAGCAAAACCACCGAAAATCAGCATCAAAAGCATTAATAAAAGATTCAGAGAATCTGTAAAAATTGAAAATTTTCGTTTTACTTTATCGTAATCCTGTGATTTTTTATATTTAGCAGAATCATAAATTCCTTTTAGCTGTTCGGGCAATTCATTGCTCCAGTTCTTGCTGTTTAAATAATCAAGAATTCTTTCGAGAATAAAATCGAAAAGAAGGATTGCAATAATGATTATTAAAATAATTTTTGGAGACATAATTAATCAGTTTATAAGTTATTTATAGTTTAAAAAGTTTGTGGTTTGTAGTTTGTTGTTTCAGATAGAAGCACTTTATCATTAAGAGTATTAAAAATGAAAAATAAATCGTAAAACTTTCATAAATAAATATGGTTTTATTTAAACTACAAACAACAAATATTTTAAACGACAAACATTTTTTTATTTTTTTCAAATTCTTTTTCCAGTTCTTCAAACCACTTTTTTCCGTATTTTCTGATTAAAGGTTTTTTTAGAAATTTAAAAACAGGAATATTTAATTTTTTCCCGTTAATAAGAGCCGGTTTGCAAATATGCCATTTTTCAACATTTACCGCATCGTAATTTTTATATTTTTTAATTCTCACGGGAAACAAATGACATGAAACCGGTTTCTGAAAATTTATTTTTTTTTCTTTGTATGCCTTTTCAATTGCGCATTTTGCAATTCCATACTCAATATAAACAAAAGCACATTCTTTGCCATTAATCAATGCAGTTCCAAGTTCTCCCTTTTCATCATAACCGAAAACCCCGTTTTTCTTAATTTCCTCGATTCCCCTTTTTGTCATAAATGGCTTTACTTTTTCGAAAATATCCTGAATGACCGAAACCTCTTCTTTTTCAAGAGGAGCACCGGCTTCACCTTCTATGCAGCAAACTCCTTTACATTCACTTAAATTGCAAACAAAAAGTTTTTCAAATAAATTCAGGGAAACAACAGTATTTTCAATCGGAATCATAATATAATGGAAAGTTGAAGTTGAAAAATATAAAACTTTATTTTGTATAAAAATAAATTGTACATCGCTTCATACCTCGTAATTATTAATTATTCATTAATTAAAATGCCGCCAGTAGCAGGTTTATATCTTTGTAAGGCAGGTTATACGATTCGCCGATATTTTTATCGGTTAAAATTCCGTTATAAACATATACACCATGTCTTATACCAAGGTCGGTTTTTATAACATTGTTTATTCCGCCTTCTTCGGCAACATTGAGAATAATTGGTGTAAGTAAATTACTCAAAGCATAAGAAGCAGTGCGTGAAACACGTGAAGGAATATTGGGTACGCAATAATGAATCACATCATATTTTTCAAAAACGGGTTCGGAATGATTTGTTATTCGTGATGTTTCAAAACATCCACCTTTGTCGATACTTACATCAACAATAACCGAACCGAATTTCATTTCTTTAACCATGTCTTCGGTAACAATGCATGGTGTTCTGCCATGCTGGTCGTGTAATGCTCCGATAACAACATCTGATGCTTTCAGAGCTTTTGTCAATACTTTCGATTGAATTATAGAAGTGAAAACTTTTGCTCCCAGATTATTCTGGAGCCGCCTTAATTTATAAATATTATTATCAAAAACCTTTACGATAGCACCAAGTCCCATTGCAGCGCGGGCAGCAGATTCTCCAACTGTTCCTGCTCCGAGAATTACTACTTCGGTAGGTGTAATTCCGGCTATTCCTCCCACCATCAATCCTTTTCCTCCGTGTATGTTGCTTAAATATTCGGCAGCAATTAAAATTGATGTATTACCTGCTATTTCACTCATTGAACGAAGAAATGAAAATGAACCTTCTTTGTCCTGAATGCTCTCAAAAGCTAATGCAGTGATTTTTTTTGAAGACATTTCTTTAAAGTAATCATCGCTGAGCTTGCCGACATGAACTGCTGAAAAAATTGTTTGTTTCCCTTTCAGTATTTTTATTTCATCAACTGAAGGAGGTGTAACTTTAAGTATTATATCAGCTTTTAAAACTTCTTCTTTGGAATAGGAAATTGTTGCCCCGGCTTCACTGTATTTATTGTCGGGGAAATGAGCCGATTCGCCGGCTTTTGTTTCAACCGTAACAGAATGTCCGTTGTTAACTAGTAAACCGACTGCATCGGGAACAAGTGCCACTCTGTTTTCCTGATAAGTTGTTTCTTTTAAAATTCCAATATGTAATTGTGTATTTTGTTTTTTTACTTCGAGCATTTCTTCCTTTGGAAGTATTTTACCCGATTTCATTGAAAAAAATTCAGGATTTTGAATTGCCATAAAAAGAGTTTAAGGTTTAAAGTTCTCAGATAGTTTTAACTTTATATGCTTCATATCTTTTAATTCTGATACAAATTTAGTGAAATTTTATGTAATTAGCAAGTCAAAAATTTTATATAAAAAGAAAAAGCCAACGCAAAGTCGGCTTTACTTTGAGTATAAAAATAGTTAATTTTTAAAATTTCTGTTTACTTTTTTATTGGATTATCAGCAGGTTTATATTTACCCTGTTCGATTTCGGGGTGTCTTAATTTTTTGCCGGTATATGCTGTGTCAAGAGCAAGTACGCTTGCAAGCAATGCAAGTATAAAAACAAATATAGTAAACTTCTGGAAATGTTTTTCGGAAATATTTGAGAAATAAAGCCCCACAATTGAAATTGCTGCAACAATTGACATTACAATAAGAAAATAAAGAGCTATAGTTTCGTGTGTTTCGGTCATACCTTCATGAAAACCCGGGTAAGTGTACAAAACTTCTTCGGTGCCCTCGCCAGTAAGATAAACCGGTATAGCGAAAATGCCAATAAGAAAATAAAACCACAACGATAATTTTTTTAATTCATTACTTTTGCGTACAAAAGCAATTATATTTAAAATTACCACAAAACCAAGTCCTACAACAGGCAAATGATTTAACATTAAGTGGAAGTTTGCTATGTTCATAACATATATATTTTTACAAAAACCCTAATTTTTAACATCCTGCACTGTCAGGGTTAATGCTTATTGTACAACAATTTTCAATAAAAAACCTAACAAGTTTTTAAAGCTTGTTAGGTTTAGAATAATATTTAGAATTTTTTAATCCTTTATTAGTTTTTGAGTGTACACTTTGCCTTCTGTCTCTATTTTCACTAAATACAAACCCGTAGCAAGTTCTGAGGTATTTATCTGCTTA
Organism: Bacteroidales bacterium; assembly: GCA_041671145.1. Classification (NCBI taxonomy): domain Bacteria; kingdom Pseudomonadati; phylum Bacteroidota; class Bacteroidia; order Bacteroidales; species Bacteroidales bacterium. Next base: position 5,265 of record JBAZBZ010000064.1, read on the forward strand.
TGATTCTGCCCTGCAACTACATTTACTTTTGATGAATAAACCTGTTGTCCCATTAAATTTATTATGCTTATATTCACTGAACCTGCTTTTTTAATACTAAATGTCAAGTTCGAATATTCTTTAGAAGGATTAGGGTATAAGCTAAAGCTATTTGGTGCTTCAACTTTTGGGATAACTTTATCAAACATATCTGCGGATGTTGCCAAATAAACTATATCGTTAGTGTAATTTAGTGTGTGTTGGTTGTTTACAGTTGGAAGCAGTGAAATTCCGGGTATGTCATCTCTCTGATAAATCATGCGTAAGCTATCGGTTGTGTTTCTTGCTACTGAAGGAAACATATAATCCGTTCCTTCATCAAACGGTGTTAGTTCAATAACATTTTCCCAACCAACTCCATTGTTCGTTGATTTCAATCCAAAAATATGCCTGTATGGAATAGTATCTGTACCACGTATAAGATATGTACTTCCAATATCATCGGCAATGGCATTAAATGCTACATATAAATTATTGCTTGCATCTATAGAAGCCGAAGGTCTAGAAGTTGCTCCAACATTTGACCACATTTCATCACTACCAGCAGTTCCCATCCAGCCGCCATGGATAACAAACTTGCCATCGCCATTTCTGTCGATAAATGAATTGTAAGGCCAGCAATAATTGGTGGTATTTAATTTCAAATCACCTGTAATAGTTGCCATATTATCTCTCCAGTAAATTATGCCGCCAATGCCTGGAAAATAGGATAGATTTGTACTTGGAGTAGTTGGTTCAAGGACTCTTGTTACGCCTCCCCATACATGAACTATATTGCTGTTATCAACTATAACTGAAAAAGCTCCGTCAAAACAAGTAGTAGTGTCAGGAATTGCAGTTGAATCAGGATTTAATGGAGCATTAGGGAAATTCCATATCATTTTATGCGTCCAATTAGTACCATTATCTGTAGATTTAAATAAAACTGCTGAGTTATGAAATCCACCTACAACAATAGCCACGGTACTTCCATTTGCGTCAATAGCATAATCTTCGGCAGTATTTGAAAAACTTTTAAATAATGTTGCATCTTCTCCCTGTATATTACCTGCTGTTGTCCAGTTTACACCACCATTAGTTGACCTTGAATATATTAAAGGGTCGTAAATTCCACTTACTTTAGTTCCGATTGGAGCTATACTGCCTATTACGTGAATGGTGTTGTTATTTGTTCCTCCAACTGCCAATCTTGGCCATAACATGGGTAAAGCCGATACAGATGCTCCTGTCCATGTACCAGTTCCTAAAACTGACCTTGTTTCTTTATTTAAATTAGTGCCATTATGAGCAATTACTATTTCACTTGCATCATTATTTAAAGCACCCCAATATGAAAAACCAACTTTCGCACTTTCAAGACGTGCCATGCTTGTAATGGGTGTTCCCACAGGGTAAGGAGCCCATCCTGATACGGGTGTGTATAAATTGTAACCAGTTCCTCTATCTGCATTACTAGAAGCACTACTAGCGGAAAATATCCATGTGGCAGCTATTTTACCATTAGATAATCTGGTAAGTTGTCTTCCCATTCCTCTGTTCGATTGCAAGTCGAATTTAGTTTGTCCTATTACAAGTTCATCGCCAAAGTCTCTGCTTCTAACTGTTTCATTTGAAGGAAGCGTTGGTCCTGTCGAAACACTTAAATCATTAGGAGCTGCAATGTAAGGGTAAGCCTGATTAAGTAAATTTTTGTTGCTAACATTTTGTGCTGATGTTACAACTTTTTGCCCAAATGAATATGTACCAATTCCAAGAGCAAGTAAGATTAGTAAAAATTTTTTCATTTTTTTCATTTTTTTAGTTTAGTTTAAGAAATATAAAAAAATTAAATTTATGTATTTGCAAATTTATATTTAAAAAAATAAAATACAAATAAATTACTCCAATTTTTTTTAAAATAAGCAAAAACAATAAATAAAATTCTTCTATTTCGTTGTTTTTCACTTTCTTGTATGTACAAATAATTAATATTAATTAATTACAAAAATATAATATCTTTGATTTTTTTTAAATATATAAAACAATGTATAAAATAATAAAATTTTTCACAGGGTTATTCCCCGAGAACATTCAAAACTGGATTCGATGTACACGCAGTCGTATATTTTATAATTTAATTATTTTTTTCTGGAAAATAAAAGGAAAATATTTGCCTCCGCCACATGAAGTAAAACAAAAAATTATTCATGATTACAGAAAAAAATTCAATTATAATATTTTAGTTGAAACAGGAACATATCGCGGAGATATGGTTTATGCCCAAAGACGTTTTTTTAAAAAAATAATTTCTGTTGAACTTTCGGAAACATTGTGGCAAAAAGCAGTTAAGAGGTTTAAGAAAAACAATAAAATAAAACTTTTTCAGGGCGACAGCGGAAAACTTATGTCTGAAATAATGAAAGAAATTGATCAACCGGCTATATTTTGGCTTGACGGACATTATTGTGCAGGTATTTCGACAAAAGGTAATACAGAATGCCCTATCTATGATGAATTGGATGCTATTTTTAAAGCTAAAAAATTCAATCATGTTTTGTTGATTGATGATGCACGCTGTTTTATAGGTAAAAACGACTACCCTACAATTGATGAATTATCGGAATATGTGAGAAAAAACAATCCTGCTTCGGAGTTTGAAGTGAAAGATGATATAATAAGAATACTTCACTAACGTCCTAACGTTTTTTTATTAAAGTTCTTTGAAATATTGGCAGATAATAGTTTCAGTTGTTTTGAATTGCTAAACGATTTGAATAGAATTCCATTTTCTAAGCTTAGTTTTGTC
>JBAZBZ010000065.1 GCA_041671145.1 Bacteroidales bacterium
TACCTGAAAGAAAAAAAACTAAAACCGCAAACCATTAACATACGACTGAACAGCATCACAAAATATTATGATTACGAAAAAGAACAAGGGACAAGAGAAGATAATCCGGCGAGACGGCTGAGAATACGAAAAGAGGGCAGACGAATAATAAAAGACATAATCAGCATTGAGCAATTAGAAACCATTTACAGGCAATACTCACAGAGGGATAAGTTTAAAGAAGAAAAACACAAATTTGCACACCGCAGAAATATAATAATACTTGGACTGATGATTTATCAAGGCATTAACATCGGAGAATTATTAAAACTCGAAACGAAAGACATTAACCTTGAAGAAGGAAGTATTTACATACCGTCAACAACCAAGAGCAACAGCAGAACAATGAAATTACAATCTTCGCAAATAATACCATTACACAATTATTTAAGTGCTATAAGAAAACAATTACAGCCAAAAGAAAATGAATTTATACCGGGAGATGTTTACAATATTATAAGCTGGCTGATAAAAGACCTGCAACATATAGCACCGCAAATAAAAAACACTTATCACATAAGAGCAAGCGTAATAATGTACTGGCTGAAACATAATAAAATCAGGCAGGTTCAATATATGGCAGGACACAAGCACATAAGCAGTACGGAAAAATACAGAGAAGAAGATTTAGAAGGATTACAAAAGCAGTTAAACAAATATCATCCGTTCAATTAAAACTAATAACCCCACGCCAGATTTTGTTTGGCATACGCCCCGACCCTTCACCGCCAACGCATAAAGCGTAGCCAAAAAAATACGCTTACCCGCAAAAAATACGCACAGCCGCCTGTTGCCGACACACATAAATTTTATTTTTTTGTCATGCTTTTTGTATTTTGCCTTGCACCGCACAAACAAAAAGACACGCCAAAAAAATAAAATTGCCAAGCTAAGTAACATAATGAAAATTATTAACCAAAGCCCTTTTCAGTGGTATAAATGATTTTCGGGCTTTGTCTATAATAATTTACATTATGTTAAATAGCCCCACGCCAACACACGCCGACCTTAGCAGACAGCACTTTGCTTTTTGGATTTTAAGTTTATTTTAAAATCAAAGTAGTAAAATCCAAAAATCAAAGAGCTGCTGCTCGCCTTGAATAAGGTATCAATCAAATAAAAAAAAGTAGCCTACCCTGCTTGCGTGTCCAACAATATACGCAACCACCCGACGCAATTACTTTTTTTTATTTAATTGATGAATTGTTTTTTACACGCCCAAACTTCACTACTACAAATCCCACCCCCCGGAAACCTTTGAAGCCCGCCCGAACCGACTGCCTTCCCAAAAGAAAAACAAAAGAAGCATTTAACTGACTGAAGTACTTTAAAACTTACTTAGGCAAAGATAAGCCCACGCCAACGCACGTCAAGGTCAAGCCCTTCGGGTTCATTCATTTTTTTCGGATAAGAATAATAAAAGTTCATTCCGAAAAAAATGACCTGAAACCTTGACTTTTCCCCTACCCGCTGGCTTAACAGATGCCTAAGCAAGTTTTAAAGTACAGCTTTTTTTAACCACATGCGATTTTTTTTAACAGTCGCAAAGTATTGTCAAACCTAAAAAACTTAATTACTATGAACAAAAAACTAAAAACATTAAAAGACAGCATGACTGAATTACACGGTCTCAGGGACATTTATTTTGACGCTTACAAACGTACTGGCGACAAAAGATTTATTGACGCTTACTATTATGAGCTACACAAAGAAATCACAATACGAGGAAAAATCTTTGATGACTTTAACAGCTTTATAAAAAAATGGGAAAATAAAAAAAGTTGAATTAAAAATTACATAACTTTTTTTATGGGTTTAGTTGTACTTGATTCGGTTTTTTATGGGGGTTCAGTCGGACATCAGTCGGAGATGAGCCCGACATGAGTCGGTTAGGCAACTAAAAATTGCCTCTTTCAGTTATAGCTCAATTATATGAAATTTATATTATAGTTAGAGCAGATATATAGCAGAGAAACTAAAAAATCCCGCATTACTGCGGGACTTTTTAGTTATGAAAAAAATTAAATTTAAATATTAAACAAATGAAAACTCTTTTAAATCTTAATGCAACAAAGATACAACCTTATTTTGCGAAAGTCAAGAAAAAAAGTAGAGCCGTGCCCCACAACACGACTCTACCAAGCAAACACCGAAGAAAGAGAACGAAGCAAACTATCAGAATACATTTACAACTTTCATACAGTTGCCCTGTGCCAGCATATAATCAACAGTTCCCACTCTTTGAAAGAACTCAATCCCTATACACTGAACTATGCTAACCGTTGCCGTCATTGTAGGTGCAGGAGTACCCGGAAGAACAGCAGTAAGCGTAAGCGTTACAGGAGTTATGGAATTAAGAGCAGTAACAGCAGAATAATTAAGACCGCTAATCATGTTTAAAAGCGGGTCAGTTGCTTCATAATGCCCTGTATTAACATTAAAAGCATAATCAGAAACAACCCCTATTGCTTCAAGCAATCTGAAGTGTGTTGCTCCCGATGGTTGCTCAACATAATCCTTAGGCAAAAAAGCAGCAACTGTTACCGTGCCTTGATTCCTTGCTGTGTTGTTTGTAGCAGTGAAAGGAGCATCAAAAACCTGAGTTAAACTTATCTTTTTATTAAAATCAAATCCCGCTAACATGCTCCTTGAAGCAGACAGCGGAATAGTTCTCTGTCCCCTTGTACCTGTGCCCTTTAAATTTATTTCTTTAAAAAGCTGTGTCAGACGGGCTGACACTCTCGGGTCGGATTTACTTTGAATAATGCTTATAAGAGCCATTCTTAAAGCTTTCGCGACAAGAGCAGAACCACCAAACTCCGAGTTGTTTTCTCTTGTTCTTACAAAAGAAGGGTCATTGAGGATACGTTCTTTAGAAGGACCGTTAGCCTTTCTGGCTAAATCCTCACCACCGGCCTTGTAAAAGCTAATACCATCGATATTACCTTTTAGCTTGATTAATCCAGTTTGTTTACTCATAGCTGATAAATTTAAAGGGTTTATAAATACTGAAAACTATGAGTAAATGTGGTTACATAAAGGAGAGTTTAAATTTTAATATTAAGCAAAACCTTGTCAATACTGTATATAAAGGTACAAAAAAATAAAAGCGAAAGCAAGTTTTTTAACATATTTATTTTACTAAAAACGCTGATATGACTGAAATAAACTCAACATTGTTACGTTTTATATAAATGTGTTCTGATTTTTTAAAGCCGCAGAACATAGAGAAAAAAACATCAGAAGTACTGAAAACACAGCACAAACAACAACAAAAAATATACCTTTAAATATTATTATAAAATAAAGAAATTATTATCTTTGGCATATATAAAAACGAATGACCGCACAAAAAAATACATATTTTTTTGAAGAAAACCTTAGGGTGAAGTATGAACCCATGCATTTTTTGAACGAATTAGGAAACCATTTAGGCAATGTCTGTGTTGTAGTATCTGACAAAAGGCTTGCCGTTGATGATGGCACTTACGCAGGCGGGGTTAAACAGAACTCTACACCCGACGGAATTATTGACTACTATACTGCCGATGTACAAGCTTTTTATGATTATTATGGCGGGGTTGGAATGGTTATGCCCGGCAGAAGTTGGGAATCTACAAAATATCGTTTCGGTGCGCAGGGTTCTGAAGTTGATGAAGAAATTAACGGCACTCGAAATACAATTTCTACTTACTTCCGTGAAGGCGATTTAAGGAAAATGCAGTGGGATACGCCTGACCCTAAAACAAAAGATACTCCTTGGGAAAGCCCGTATAGCTTTATGAGTGGTAATCCTGTTAAAAATAACGACCCTCTTGGTGATGCTGATGGAGATCCCGAATCAGGTGGGACGCCATCAAAATTCAAATTAGATGATAGGGGGTTTGCTACTGGCACTACTTCAGCACAAAGCTCTTTACGTGATCCTTCTATTGACTTAAAAAAGTATGAACATTTAATGAATCCATATACTCCAAGTCAAACTTTTATAGGGCCAGCAGACAAGCCTGCTTCCAGTTCATCAAATGCTCCTGCTACATTTGCATTCATGCAAACAGCAAAAACACCTACAAGTACAACATCTAAAAATAGCACTGCTTTAACATGGGGTGGAAATCTTTTATCAACTGGTGGTGTATTATTTTATAGTAAACAATTAGGTACTTGGACGGGAAAAGATTTACTACCTCGTTCTTTGAGTTGGGGTGGAAATGCTGCTACTGGAGGTAAATTTTCATTTGCGAGAAGTATATCCAGACCTTTATCATTTGCGGGAAATGCAATTGGCTTTTATAATATGTATGATGTTAATAAGCAGTGGCTCAATCAACGAATAACGACAAGTGAAATGATTATTGAACAGGTATCTAATGGAATATCATTTATTCCTACATGGGGTACAGCATGGAGTATTGGTTGGAATTTGGGCAAAGAATATGGACCAAGTACGTGGGGTAAATAAATATTAAATAATTTGAAATGATATTATTATATAAATTTATTTTTTACAAAGTATATTTCTTTTATGTTAGAGTATTTAAAGAAGAAGCAATACCTCATTATTTTACTTCAACTATTGTTTCACTATTATTTGTGTGTAACGTTGTAACATTAGAGCAATTGTATTTGTATTTTATTAATCAAAGTATGATTGGTGCTTTAAATAATTATGATAAATATTTTGCACTTGTTGTACTTTTTAGTGTTATTTTATTTGTTAGTTTTAAAAAACGATATTTAACAATTATAAAAGAATGCGAAGAGTTACCAAAAGAGGAAAGAAAGAACCTAGCTATTTTAAGTATTTTGTATGCTTCAATTACATTTATATGTTTTTTTTGGTCAGGTTATTTGATAAGAGAATATAATTTTATACACCCTCTTAGATAATTAAAGTAAAATCAAACAATACACAAAATAAAAAGTAGTTTAGAAATATAGCAATAAGGAACAACAATAAAAGCCGAGCAAAGCAAATGCTTGGCTTTTTTTATTAAGCAGAATGCGCTTTACGAATTTTAGCATCGCGAATATAAGTATCAATTAAATCAAACAGCACACTACGTTTATTTTCTTCGAGCAATTGAATATCCTGTAATCGCCGAACTGTTTTTTTATCAAACTTGCTGTTATCACCTTCGCCTGTGAGATAATCGAGAGTAACATCTAAAGCGTCTGCAATTTTTTTAGCAGCTTCAATCGAGGGAACAGCTTCGCCACGTTCATACTTACCAATCATCACACGAGACACACCACTTTTATCAGCTAAATCGGATTGATTCCAGTTTTTAGCATCTCTTAAATCACTTATAATTTTACTTGTTTTCATAAATTATCAGATACTTAATTATGCTTTAATAAAGAGTTTTTACAAAAGTAAGCAACTAAAAGATAAAAAAAAATCTGATACTTGTTTGTTATTTAGAAAAGATAAGTTATTTTTGTGTCCGATATTTACATAAAAATAATCTGAAAATATTTTTACATCATGGAAACAAAAACAAAACTTAACACCACAAATCCCGACCACATAACCATGAATTACAGCCCGCTTGAATTGAGCATACTTGGGGGTGTACGCTTGGATGGTTTAGACCGGTTACGCATAACAATAAAAATAGAACATCAGTGGAGAGCGTTGCGACACAACTTAGACCTTTATAACGACATGCAAACGGAAAAACTTGTACGCCGAGCCGCCGAGAAATTAGAAATAGGCACAAGCCATATAAGCAAAGCATTGGCAGAACTAACCACCGAACTTGAAAAATATCGTTTAGAACAAATCGCCATGAAGAAAGAAAAACAGGAAACTTGCAAAGCATTAACAGCAGAGCAAATAAAAGAAGCAACAACATTTTTACAATCTGATAATTTATTACAGGCAACAAATGACTATATCGGTAAAAGCGGAGTAATAGGCGAAGAATATAACCGGATTTTGATGTATATTATTTTCACATCAAGAAAAAGAGAACACCCGTTGCATATCATATCACTTGGCAGCAGTGGAACAGGCAAAACCTACTTGCAGGAAAAAGTCGGGGAACTTATACCCGAAGAAAACAAAGTTGAAATCACAACCCTTAGCGATAACGCCTTTTACTACTTCGGACAACAGGAATTACAAAACAAATTAATATTAATCGAGGACTTAGACGGAGCGGAAAACGTGATGTATCCGCTTAGAGAACTGCAAAGCAAAAAACGCATATCAAAAACAGTAGCCCACAAAGACACAAGAGGCAACACCCGGACAGTACACCTGACAGTAGAAGGACCCGTAAGCGTGGCAGGCTGTACAACCAAAGAAAGCATTTATGAAGATAATGCAAACCGTTCATTCCTTATTTATCCTGATGAATCAAAAGAACAGGACGAGCGTATTATGGAATATCAGAGAAAACTAAGTGCAGGAACAATAAACACAGGCGAACAGCAAAAAATAAAAGAATTATTACAGAACAGTCAACGCATATTACAACCTATAACTGTCAGAAATCCTTATGCAGAATATTTAAAAATACCGGAAGAAGTATTTAAACCGAGACGAACAAACAGCCATTATTTACAGTTTATTGAAGCAATCACATTTTATAAGCAGTATCAACGTGAACAAAAGCCAGACGCCGAAACAGGCGAATTATATATTGAAACCACGCTTGAAGACATAAACGAAGCCAACAAGCTGATGAAAGAAATATTATTACGCAAGAGTGATGAACTAAGCGGGGCATGCAGGAACTATTTTGAGAAGCTGAAACTTTATTTAATCGGGCAACAGCAAAAGAATATAACAAACAGGGAAATATCACAAAAACTGCGAATCCCTTTAACCACAGTAAAAAGATACCACCTTGATTTATTAAACAGCGGATATTTAAAACGCATATCACAAAAAGAAAACAAAGCGTATCACTACGAAATAGTAAGCTATGAAGAATATAAACAGCTTAAGGCAAACATAGAAACCATATTAGACAAGCAGTTGGAAGAACTTAAAAAAAATTTATCAAACCATCAACAGCCCAAAAGCCCAAATCAGCCCACCACAAAAAATGGGCTGGTTAAAACAAAGACAATCAGAAAAAAAAGAACATCAGCCCATCAGCCCACAGAAATGAGTAAGCAGGAAAATAAAATAATAACTGCGAACTAATAAAAGAAACATTTAAAATCATTGACAAATCAACACATCAGCAAATTTAATTTATGAAACACTTATCTATTGAAACCACGCAATACCAATACTTAGAACAAAGTTTTAAGGAATGGCTTGATATATTGGGCTATGCAGAAACCACTGTAAAAAGCTTTCCTGTACACATAAGAGAATTACTGCACTATTTGGAGCAAGAAAAAAAAGTAACTGCAATCAAACAGGTAAAAGCAAAACATATATACGACTTTATACGCTATCTGAAAAGCCGACCGAATCTGACAAAAGGGGGCGGACTAAGTGCAAACTGCATCAATAAAAGCATACAGGCAATAAATACTTTTGCAAGTTATCTGAACAAAACGGCGAAACATAATATAGATG
>JBAZBZ010000066.1 GCA_041671145.1 Bacteroidales bacterium
TTCCGTAAAAAATGACACTTTCAAATATTTATGGATTGTCATTTTTACTCCACCCATATTTTTGCCCTTTTCTACTATTAAATAATAATGAAGCGGTCAAAAACATCGCATAAACGCGAACGTTATACGCCATTCAAAAAATATTTTTCTTTTTATTAGGAATTTTGATAGACTTTTAAAAGGGGAATAAATTTGTTTTTTATTTATTAAAAAGGGGTAATATTGTGTTTTTTCTGCTTTTGGAGGCGCAGAAAAAACGATTTACTTACAAGGGGAACGAACGCAATAAAGTTATCTAAAAAGAAAATAATTTATGCCAAAAATTAAAGATATACCAAAAATTGATCGCCCAAGAGAAAAATTTTTACAAAAAGGAGCTGACGCACTTTCTAAAAGTGATCTTTTGGCAATACTTTTGGGTAGTGGCATAAAAGGCAAAAACGTTAAACAACTTTCTGAACATATAATTAAAAAGTTTAGCAAAAACTTTTTAAATATAACTGTTGATGATCTTTTAGAAATTTCGGGGATTGGCCAAGCAAAAGCCCTACAAATAACGTCCGCGATATCATTGGTAAAAAGATTCTACGACGAAAACAAAACTAACGAAATTGTTATAAAAAATTCTCAAGATGTTTTATCCCTTACTTACGATTTAAGAGATAAGAAAAAAGAACATTTGGTTTGCCTTTACTTAAACGCACGAAATGCTTTGTTGAAAAAAGAAATTGTCAGTGTCGGTCTTTTAGATAAAGCATTGCTACATCCGAGAGAAATTTTTTATCCTGCAACCGAATTAAACGCTGCTAGTGTTATTTTAATTCACAATCACCCTTCGGGCGATTCTTCACCTAGCGAAAAAGACAATCAAATTATTGAAAATATCGTACAAGCTGGCGAAATAATGGGAATACCAGTTATTGATTTTATTATTGTTTCTCAAAACAATCATTGCAGTTTCTACGAGAAGTTAAATAAACAAAAAACAAGTATTGATTATGTTGCAGACGGAATGCAAACTACTTTATTTTCATTGCTGGAAATTGAAAAACCTGCATATGAAATAAGCATTGAGGAACAAGGTTTTGAAGAAAAAATGCCACTCATTAAAATAAATCAACAAAAAATTAGGCATGAAATGAAAGACTTAATTAATAAAGTGCATTGTGGTGACTGTTTAGAAGTGATGCAAAAAATTCCTAACAAATCAATTGATATGATTTTGTGTGATTTGCCTTATGGAACAACTCAAAATCAATGGGATAGCCTTATCCCATTAAATAAATTATGGGAACAATACGAAAGAATAATAAAAGACAACGGAGTAATAATTTTAACATCACAAGGTGTTTTTACTGCAAAATTAATATTAAGTAATGAAAAACTATTTAAATATAAAATTGTTTGGGAAAAATCAAAATCTACTAATTTTTTAAATGCAAAAAAACAACCGTTGAGAAAACATGAAGATATTTGTGTTTTTTACAAAAATCAGCCAGTTTATAATCCTCAGATGAGGAAAGGAGAGGCGTATAATAAAGGATTTAGAAAAGATCAACTAACAGGAAGTTATGGTGATTTTAAATCTGTCGAGGTAAAAAGTAATGGTGATAGATATCCAATTGATGTTGTTTATTTTAAGACGGCAGAAAGTGAAGGAGCAGTATATCATCCAACGCAAAAGCCTGTGGCACTTGGTCAATATTTAATTAGAACCTTTACAAATGCAGGCGAAATAGTTTTGGACAACACATGTGGAAGTGGAAGCTTTTTAGTTTCTGCGGTGCTTGAAAATAGAAATTTTATTGGAATAGAAAAAAATACAGATGTTCATTTATTCAAAAAAGAAACAATTGACTATATTAAAGTATGTAATGATAGAGTGAGTGAAGCAAAAAATAAAATTAAACCTAATATTTAATAGCATGACAAAAATCTCATATAATGAAAGAAGTTGGGCGATAGATCTCATCACGGAGATTAATTTATATGTTTCTAAAAACAACAAAACCATAAACCGTGCAGGCGGAGAAACAACAATAAATACTGGGGTAAAAAGATTATTCCCGGATGTTCTTTTGTATGGAAAAAATAGTGAAATACTAATGGGCTGGGAGCTTAAAATGCCAGACACATCAATTACAGATACTGAATTTATAAATAATGCTATATTAAAAGCAAATATTTTAGGTGTAAACAGCCTTCTACTATGGAATGTTGGAATAGCGGTTTTATATGTAAGAAAAGGTAATAATTTTACTCCAATAAAAAAATGGGATTCTCTAAAAGAGATAGCTACCGAAAGAAAAGAAATCGAAAGTCTAAAAAAAGAGTGGATAATAGTTCTTCATAATATTCTCAAGGATTTAAACGGCTTTTTTGATAGTGGAAAAATTGAAAAGAAAACATTTATTGAATCCTTTAAGGATAGTACAATCATAGAATTTATACTTAGAAATAGCTCGGTGGTAGCTGACGGTTTGCAAAAATCAGCCAGAAAAGATGTAAAATTTTTAGCAGAAGCGAATATTTGGTGGAGGCTAGCAAAGCTTGATTATCCAAAACAAAATCAATGGGAAATTTTATCAAAAATCATTCTTGTAAATTGGATTAACAAATTATTATTTGCCCATATCCTGATTGCTTTTTTTGATCCTGCTAAAAAAGTAGAATTTATTGGTACACAAATTACGATAGATGAAGCAATTGATATATTTAAAGAGATTTCAAAAGAGTGTAATTTTTGGAATGTTTTTCAGCCACAACTAGGAGAAAAGTATTTGGATGAAGAAACTTGGCTTGAAATTAAACAATTTAATGTTTTATTGAACGATATTGAGCTGTCAGTGATTGGACAAAAACTGCTTCAAGATTTGCTTCAAAATATAATTTACACTTCAAAAAGAAAAATTGCTGGACAATATACAACCCCTATGTTCTTGGCAAGATTTTTAACAAGTCTTACGATGGTAAATAAGGAGTTGTCTTTGCATGACCCATGTTGCGGAACTGGAACAATCGCAAGATCTGCTTATGATTTAAAAATAGAATCGGGTATTAGCTCAAAAACATCTCTACAATCAATTTTTTGTAGTGATAAGGTCGCTTTCCCTTTGCAAATTGCAACCCTAGCATTAACTGATCCAAAAAATATTGGTGAAATTATGCAAATCTTCAAAGAAGATTGCACAAAAATTAATATAGGGGATGAAATAGAACTCAAAGATCCTTATTCAGGAGAAATTATAAAAAAGAGATATGAAGGTGTTGATTACATGGTTTCTAATTTACCTTTTATACAACAAGAAGATCTTAATATTTTAAACCCAAATATCAAAGAGCTGACAGAAAAAATCATTTATAAACATACCGGACAACAATTACAGTTTTCAAAGGGCGACTTGTATTCATATTTGCCCTTTTATCTTTGGAATTTATTGAAACAAAATGGGAAGCTCGGAATTATAACCTCTAATTCTTGGCTTGCTACTGAATGGGGAGGGGTGTTTAGAAATACTTTAAATAAATTTTATCACATTGAAAATGTAATAATTTCAGGAAAAGGAAGATGGTTTAAAAATGCCGATGTTATTACAACAATTATTATTGCAAACAAAAGGAATTCAATCGAAGATATTAATCCTGATGAAAATACTAATTTTATAACAATCAATAGTGACCTAAATATTGCCAAAGATTACGATATTCAAGAAATAATAGAGAATATAATTGCCAATATTCCTAATGAGAATATTTCATTTCAAAAATATAAGACTCAAAGCTTGTTTGATCTAGGTATAAGCTGGAATTCTTTGTTTAGCGATATTTCTTGGGTGTCAAAAATAAAAAGCAAGCTAATACCTGCAAACAAATTATTTGATATAAACAGAGGAGAAAGACGTGGCTGGGATCCCATGTTTTATCCGGAAAGTAATCATAATATTGAAAATATCTATATCAGGCCAGTATTAAAAAGTTCAAGAGAAATTGAGAATTTAACAACTACGGCAGGATCTGAGGCTTTTTGTTGCAACAAAAGTGTTAAAGAATTAGGAGTACTTGGACATGATAACGCTTTATCCTGGATTAAAAAATTTGAGCATGAGGTAAATAAAAAAGGCAAACCCCTACCAAAAGTCTTAGAAAGAAGTGGCTGCTACTGGTATGAAATGAAAGATACGACAATGGCAGATTTTGTTGCAAGCATGAATTTTGATAAAAGAATATTTATTGCAAAATTAAACAAAAGATCATTTGTAAATCAGAGACTTACAAGATTTACGGTGAAAGACGACAATCTAGATCTGGAACTAATGCATGCTCTGTTAAACAGTGCCCTTGGAATATTTTTCATCGAATCAATTGGCTTCGGAAGAGGTCTTGGGGCGTTAGATTTAAGCTCTACGAGAATGAAGAAAAATCTAAACATGCTAAACCCTGATTTATTATCCAGTAAACAAAAACAAAGTATAAAAATGAAATTCGGAAAATTAAAAAATAGAAAAATATTACCTATTTTGGAAGAATTAAAATCAGCTGATAGAATCGATTTTGACAATATCGTTTTTGAGTCTTTTGAAATACAAGCATATAAAGATCAAATTATTGATTCTCTAAAAACTTTATATGAAATCAGAATGAATATCAGATTATAATTTTATCTTAAAAAATAAATCTATGAAAGCAACCGAAGCAAAATTAATCGATTTTCTAAAAAAATCACCTCAATTCATTATTCCTATTTACCAGCGTACATACAGTTGGAGCGAAAAGGAATGTCTTCAATTGTGGGAAGATATTTTACGCACTGGAAGTAACGACAAAATCACGGCACATTTTGTTGGATCTATTGTTTATGTAGAAAAAGGCCTTTATTCTGTCTCGAGCCAATCACCACTTCTTGTAATTGATGGGCAACAAAGACTTACAACGGTATCGCTAATGATAGAGGCGCTCGCTCGTGCCCTCGGTGAGAACGAACCTATTGAAGGATTTTCGGCAAAAAAAATGCGCAATTATTTTCTACTCAATCCTCTCGAAGAAGGAGAAAAAAAATACAAACTTATTTTGTCGCAAACGGATAAAACAACCTTGACGTCGCTACTCGATCAAAATTCATATCCAAAAGATTTTTCCGTGCGAGTAAAGGCTAATTTTGATTTTTTTACTGAAAAAATTACCGAAGAAAAAGACAACCTTTTGGCTGTCTGCAAAGGTTTGGCAAAACTTATTATCGTAGATATTTCTCTTAACCGTGATCAAGATAATCCGCAATTAATATTTGAAAGCCTAAATTCAACTGGGCGTGAATTAAGCCAAGCTGATTTGATCCGTAATTTTATTCTCATGGGGTTAGAGCATGAGCTCCAGTCAAAACTCTATGATCAATACTGGCGACCGATGGAAATAGATTTTGGCCAAGAAGGTTATGCTGTTTATTTCGACGGTTTCATGAGGCATTATCTCACTGTAAAGACAGGTGTAATACCAAAAGAGCGCGAAGTATATGAAGCGTTCAAGCAATATGCGCGTTCGCCGGAAATTTCCAGCATTGAAGCGCTTGTTTCTGACATTCGTACCTTTGCCGGGCATTACTGCGCTATGGCACTTGGCGCAGAAACCAATCAGGAACTTAAAATGGCATTTCATGACCTCAGAGAATTAAAAGTTGATGTTGCGTTTCCATTCCTATTAGAAATTTATAATGACTACAAAAAAGATATTTTATCTCCGGATGAATTATTAAAAATAGTACGACTTGTAGAAAATTATGTTTTTCGACGTGCTATATGCGGAATTCCGACTAACTCAATGAATAAAACTTTTGGAAATTTCTCTCGCAACTTGAAAAAGGATAGATATTTAGAAAGCGTACAAGCAAATTTTATGCTTCTACCATCTTATCGACGCTTTCCTGATGATGAAGAATTTAAACGAGAAATTAAGATTAAGGATGTTTATAATTTTCGTAGCCGCAGTTACTGGTTGCGTCGATTAGAAAATTACAATAGAAAAGAGCGTGTTCCTGTGGACGAATATACAATAGAACATATCATGCCCCAAAATGAGAACTTATCCGCAACATGGAGGGCAGAACTAGGTCCTGAATGGGAGCGCATTCAAAAAACATATCTTCATACATTGGGTAATCTCACTTTAACTGGTTACAATTCAGAATATAGCGACAGGCCGTTTATCGAAAAGCGAAACATGAAGGGTGGATTTTCAGAAAGCCCTCTAAAACTAAACAGATCGATTGCCGACAAAGAAACCTGGGCAGAAAAAAACATAATAGAACGCGCTGAAAGTCTGTCAACGCAAGCAATTGATGTTTGGTTTGCGCCAAAAATAGAAAGTAGCGTTTTGGAAGAATATAAACCTAAAACAGAACTTACAGAATATAGTATTGAAGATCATCCACACCTTGCGTCTGATCCTATGAAAAGCGTATTTAAAGAATTTCGTAAGCAAGTACTAGCACTTGATCCGTGCGTAACCGAAACATTTTTGAAATTATATGTTGCGTATAAAGCGGAAACTAATTTTGTCGATATTGTACCACAAGCGAAACGACTACGTCTTTCGTTAAATGTAACATTTGCAGAAATAAATGACCCGAAAGGTTTATGTAAGGATGTTTCGGCACTTGGACGCTGGGGCAATGGTGATGTTGAAGTTGGGCTCTCAAAAATTGAAGAAATCCCTTATATTATGAGTTTGGTACGCCAAGCATTTGAAAAGCAAATCGGACAAGAGACAGAGTAATAACTAAATAAGCCAAACAAATAGGCAAAAATTCCCTCCCCTTAAGCCCCTTCCTTTTTGCCTATTTGTTTAAAAAGAAAACAATAAGGAGTTTTAGATTTTGGGCATTCACCCCTACCCCTCTGCCCAAAACCTAAAACGAAAAACAAATTTATTATTATGTAGTCTATCAAAAGATTATTTATTAAAAATATTTTTTGAACAGCGTATAACACGGCATATCTGGTTCCAGAATTTTTCATTAATAGATAATAATAAGGAGTAAAAAATTCTTTCACCCATATTTGCCTTCGCTTTGCTCCGGCAAACATCAGATATGCCGAAACGTTATCGGAAATTGAAAAATTTTTATTGCTAAACCTATGGGTAAACGCATTATCACAGACATTAGTGGTCAAACGAAAAAAATTGCTTGTCTTGGTTGTGCAATACAGAATGGTCAGGTTGAATCGC
>JBAZBZ010000067.1 GCA_041671145.1 Bacteroidales bacterium
TGTCGTTGCCGTGCATCCAAACGTGTCGGTTACTATTACCGTATAGCTTCCTGATGGGATATTTATTATTATATCTGTGTTATAATTTCCGGGGTTCCATGAATATGTGTATGGTGGTGTGCCTCCACTTGTTGCTACCATTGCCATTCCGTTTGATTGTCCGCAGGTTGCTGTTTGTTGTGTGGCAACAGGTACTATTTGTGTTGATACTCCTACTGTTACTGTGTTTATCCCGGTACATCCTTCGTTGTCTGCTATCGTTATTGTGTATATTGTGGTTATTGTCGGGCTTGCTGTTACTGTTTGTCCGGTGGTTTGGTTTAAGCCGGTTGCGGGCGACCAGTTAAATGTGTATGTTGGGGTTCCTCCATTGCCGGTTGCATTTAGTGTTGCTGCTACTCCAAAACATACTGCTTTGTTTGCCACTGATACTGTCGGGTTTTGATTAACAATTACTACTGCTGAATTTGAGCCGGTACAACCTATTATAGGGTCTGTTCCTGTTACAATATATGTAGTAGTTGTCGGTGGTGATACAATTTGCGAACTGCCCTGAACACCACCATTATTCCATGTATAAGTACCGCTATCTCCTGCTCCGCTTACAATAATTGTTGCCGACACTCCATTGCAGATTTCAGCTCCCGAAGTTGTAAGAGTGAGAGTACTTTTAACAGTAACTACACATGATGCAGTGTCTGTACATCCATTGACATCCGTTCCGGTTACAATATAAGTAGCGGTTGCTGTAGGTGTTACAGTTTGAGAGCTTCCACCAGGTCCATTATTCCATAAATATGTATTTGCTCCATTCGCTGTTATTATTTGCGATGCTCCAATGCAAATAGTTCCTCCTGTGGCTGTAACTGTGGGTAATGGATTTATTGTAACTGTGCATGAAGCAGTACCTGTGCAAGTATTCGCATCTGTGCCGGTTACATTATATATAGTAGTTTGAGTAGGATTTACTGTTTTTATTTGTCCTGTATTTAAAGCGTTATTCCACAAATAAGTACCACTTCCTGCTCCACTACCGCTAATAGTCGCTATTACACCCAAGCACTTCATGTCACCTGTTGCTGTAATTGTTGGCAAGGAATTAACAGTAACCGTGGCAAAAACTGTACCGGTACATCCGAAAGTATTTGTTGCGTTCACAAAATATGTTGTTGTGGTAGTAGGTGTTACTGTTATTGTTGAACCGGTCAGTCCTCCAGGCGTCCACGTATAATTATTTCCTCCGCTTGCCGTTAAAGTAGCAGTTGCTCCATTACAAATTGCAATATCATTTACTGTTGGTGAAATAATGTTATTAACAATAACAGCGCATGAAGCAGTACCTGTACATCCATTTGCATCTATCCCTGTTACGAAGTATGTGATATTAGCTGAAGGAGATACAGTTTTAGACTGTCCTGTTCCGAGCGGATTACTCCATGTATAATTAGCACCGCCATCTGCAGATATTGGTGTTGATGAACCATTGCAAACCGTACCGCCAATGGCAGTAATATTTGGTGAAGGATAAACTGTTACAACTGCTGATGAGGATGCGCTTGTTGCTGCACCATCTGTTAAAGTCAATGTATATGTGGTGGTTACGGTGGGACAAACACTGTAAGTGCCAGTGCTGTTGCTGCCTGGTGCCCAAATGTAAGTGAACGTTGGAGTTCCTCCTGTAACACTTGAATTAATTGTAAAACAACTTCCGTTACATATGCTCCCTCCTGTAATCTGTACAACAGGAGGAGTGGGAGGACACGAAAAATTAAAGCAAACAGGGTCAGCAACATTATTACAAAAATCAGTAACGGAACCTGATGTGTTAACAAGACAAAAAGTATAATTTCCGCCGGCACTAAATTGGGGACTTACTGTAACATCGAATGTGCTTGAACCGTTTTCTTTAAGGCAATTTTTAGTAAATACTTTTGTAATTGTGTAGGGACCGCCGGGACCGGTTAATGTGAAGTCAGCCGGTTCAACCGTGCTGCATTTAATTTTTTCACTGAAGTTTAATGTTATGGTTGAAGTGCCGCAGGTTTCAGAAATATTATTAAAAACAGGTTTGACATTATCAAAAATTGAAGCACTAGAACTGCTGAAATCTAAAGTATATCCTTGACTAGTAGCACCATTAAAATTTTCTATACACAAATAATACGTTTGTCCCGCTGTTACGGATAAATCCCTATTGTATGGATTTACATTGGATGGAGGACTACCGCTGGATGGACCATTGTTGTCTGAAGTGCCTCCTTTAGCCGTTGACATTCCAGTTTCTCCAAGTGGATTGCCGCTCGAATTACAGCTAACAATCTTGCTTGGACCTATATTACTGCAGGAAGAACCGGTTAGATTAAACAAAGCCCAGTCATAATCATCAAGAGAATTCGATGGCGTAATTAAAAAACTTAAATTTCCCGATGTTTGTACAGTAAATTTATACCATACCGAGTTTGTCTCAGGAGTTAAACAAGAGCCATTAACCTGATCCTGAAGATTGCCGTATCCTGTCCATGACTGGTTTTGTACGAAGGTGTATTGACATACGGGAATTGCCCCTCCGCAATCCTGAGGTGATATTGTATCCGGCAATGTACAAGACGATGTGCAGGATATTGTTGCATCCCATCCGGCAGATGGCATTGACCCTGCTGTAAATGCAAAAGTTAAGCAGCCACCTGGAACTGAGCTGGAACCTAATACAAGCGGCGTAGAACTTGTCCCAATTATTGTGGACTTAACAGCCCAACTCGTGTCAGGGCCATCATAAACAACTAATTTTGAGCCATTAAATAAATTATAGCTATTAAAAGTAACAACTACGCATTTATTTGGGTCATCAGAACAAAAAGTTTTAATATATTTTTTATTTGTCGCAAAATTACCCGATGCTCCTCCATCGTCGTAAAAATTGCCTGCACAGGTTGAAACAGTGCCCGGGTCGCTTATCAGATATGTTTGGCTAAATAATTTTGAGGAAAACAAAGTCGAAATGATAGTTAGTGCGAAAGTTAATGTTTTAATAGTAAGCATCTTCATTTTTTTATTGCTTAAAATAAATAAACTTAATTTTGTAAAATTATATTAATTTAAGAGATTAGACAATAAAAATAAACAATTGGTTGCAATAAAGGAAAATTAATTCTTTTAAAAATTGGGAAAAATATATGAAATGTAAAGTTCAATAAAGAAGAACTGGTTTTTGGAGGCGGCTAATGACAATTAACCAATAACTATTATTCCGTAAAATCATACATGCTTTTGGGAAAGAGCCGCATCTGTGGCTTTTTGTGTTTGTTTTCTGTTTCTTTTCTGTGCTTTCCGAAAATATTTCTCGGATGTTTTATACGCTTTTCTTTCTTTTTATAAACATAGAATTTATTGTTTTTATAATCTGCTCCGTGAAAACTGAGGTTTTCCCCTTCTCTTTTATTAATTGTAAAAATTCCAAGTAATCTCTTTTTAACAACTTTTCTCAATTTTCTGCTAAAAGTAAAAGCTGAAGCTCCGCCGTGCCACTCGCGGCTATATGAGTCTTTTCTTTCACAAAGTCCTTTAGGTCTGAACGAAAAAAAGCTTTCGTTACTCTCAACTTTCCTGTGCTTGCTGTTATATTTAGAAGTTGGAATAAAAGCTTTTACTTTTCTATTGAATGCACTAATTTTAATATCCGGACCGAAAAAGAACGTTTTGTTTTGTACCTTTCTGTTTTTACTGCTGTATTTTGAAGATGAAGAAAAAATCCTGAATTTTCTGTTATATGATTTTTCCTTTTTATCGGATTTAAAAACAGAATTTTTGTTTACAACTTTTCTTTTACTACTGCTGAAAGAATTTGAACCTTTTGTATTTTTAGTATTACGATTATACGATTTTACTTCTTTTTCGCTGAATATGCTGTAAATAAATTTATAAAAATATCTTTTACTTTTTCCGTTTTGTGCATTGCATGGAATAAAAGCAAATGTTACTAAAATAAATAATATGTATTTTTTTTTAAGCACAAAATTTTATAAGAGATTTTCGTTTTTTAGTTTGCTTAATATTCCGGCAACAGATTCGCTTCTGTCCGTTGTATAAAAGTGAATTCCGGGAATATCGGTTTTAAGCAAAGCTCTGCATTGGTCTGCAGCAAAGTTAATACCAAAAGATGATACTGCTTCTATATTAATCCACATATTGTCCGCTAAAAGTAAAAAGTGATACAAAATAAGCAATAAATAATTGAATATCAAAAAAAACAATACAACATACCCGAATACTTTTTCCAACGAATTCTCAAAACATTTCAACGAATTCTCAAAAAATCTTGGCAAATTCTAAAAAGCAATTGACTTATCTCAATTTCCAATGTAATATTGTAAAATAGATTTAGTTTAAGATTTTTGTCTCGTTTCCCTTGGTGTCATTTTTTATCTGCTTAATGTCAACTGAGGGAACACGGGGCAAAATTTATTAATAATGACAATTTGCCTGATATTGCTGATGTTGCATTCTTGAAAATGATAATGAATTTCGGGGAGTAACTTGAATTATACAGATAAAGATGGTATCAAAAATAAAATATATCTTTGCATCACATTGCAGATTTTAAAAAATGGGAAAAATATTTTTATTAATAATACTTATTGCAGCAAACGTTTATGGGCAAAATTCAATGCGACTTTCGCAAATAATTGTCAAACTAAAAGAAAATGTAAAATATGATTTGAAAAATAGAAGAAATATTAATTGCATTGGAATAAAAAGTATTGACGAAATAAATATAAAATACAATGTTGAAAATATCCGTAAAATAAGAGTAAAAAATAGTGAAGTAAATATTTTAGTATTGACATTTCCTGATAAGACAGACCTAAAAAAAATAATATCGGAATACTCAAAAATCAATGAAGTTGAATATTCTGAACCCGATTACAAAGTTGAAGCTTATGGGAACAATAGAATTACACCCAATGACCAATGTTATCAAATGCAGTGGGCATTGAATAATAATGGAACTTTTACAGAATACAAATCAATTGCCGGGGCGGATATTGATATGGAACGAGCATGGGAAATAACTCGGGGTGACAGCAATATTATTGTTGCAATTATTGATACCGGATGTAAATTAGATGAGCCTGATTTTGTCGGAAGAATATGGATAAATAAAGATGAAATACCCGATAATAACATTGATGACGACAATAATGGTTTTATTGACGATTATAAAGGTTGTCATACGGTTTTCAGCTATAACAATTATCCTGTGGATGATAATGGGCACGGAACAAACGTTACAAGCATAATTGGAGCAACAGGAAACAACGGCATTGGTTACGCAGGAATAGATTGGAAGTGCAAACTGATGATAATAAAAGCACTGACACTTGATGGATTGGGATATGATTCGGAAATTGCTGAGGCAATTTATTATGCTGTTGATAACGGAGCAAATGTAATAAATATGTCTTTGGGTTCAAATCAAAGTAGCACTATAATTGCTGATGCGGTAAAATATACTGTCAGCCATAATGTAGTCGTTGTAGCTGCAATGGGCAATTCAAATAAAGAAGTAAAAAATTATCCTGCCGCTTATGACAATGTTATTGCTGTTGGAGCAGCAAATTCTGACGATACACGATGTGTGTGGAATTATGCTTATGGCAGCAGCTATGGTTCTCATATATCTGTTGTTGCTCCGGGAAATATTATTTATGGTTTGTCAAATACAATAAGCAATTGTGATGTACATGTAAGCGGAACATCACAAGCTACGCCTCATGTAACAGGAATAGCTTCTTTGCTTTTAGCCCAGAATCCTAAAAGAACGCCTTTGTTTATAAAAAAAATCATTGAAAATTCAGCGGATGATATGGTCGGAGGTCTTCCTGAAGATACACCCGGTTGGGATAAATATTATGGATATGGCAGAGTTAATGCTTATAAGGCATTATCGCAAAATCCTTCTTTTGATAATGTTATTGTATATCCTAATCCTTCAACAGATGGCAAAATAAAAGTTTTAATTCCAGGAAATGAAGAACAACTTCCAATAAAGGTTCAGATTACTGATATAACAGGAAAAATTGTATATGCTGAAAATTTTACATCACTTGCTCATGAAATCAATCAAAAGCTTTTTCCTGGTGTTTATATATTATATGTAGAATTAAAAAATAAAATTTATTCAAAAAAAATTATTGTTATGTAAAATATTAACAAATTAATTCAGCAACAATCTGTTTTAAATATTCGGTGAGCGGTTATCAGTTGACATTTGTTTTACGAAAATTATTTAGAAAACTTTCTTGCCTTAAAAAACTCAAACTACAATTAATTTATTGTTTTCAAAAAAATACTTAAAAATTTGTTTTTTATGTTTATTTGATATTTTTTTGGAGTAAATTTTTTTATATGGTAAAACAACGAACAAAATTAAAAGTAGAAAAAAGCGGTTTGTCAGGTATCGAAAAAGAGTTGTTATTGTACAACTATGAGCATCATAGTTTCGAGTATGTGATAAAATCGTTAATTGAAGTATGCAAACATGATGCTGAACAAGCAGAGCAATGCACCATGCTTACGCATTATAAAGGAAGATGTTCTGTAAGAACAGGCTCGGAAAAAGAATTGCGTCCTTTTCTCGAAGGATTGTTGGTAAAGGGTTTAAATGCAGAAATTGAATAATTAGAAATATTTTTAAATTTATTCAGAATGATGAAAAAAATAATTATTATTTCAACTTTATTGGCTTTTATATCGTGTGCCAAAGTTCCCATTACAGGGAGGAAGCAAATAAAAATGCTTCCCGAAAGCACAATGATAAATATGGGTCTTACAAGTTACAGGGATTTTATTTCAAAGAATCCCCCTGCGCCTGCAAGCGATAAAAATACTATAATGGTTAAAAATGTCGGTACAAAAATAACTCAGGCAGTTACGCAATTTTTAAAAAGTGGAGGGCAGTCGAAAAGGATAGAAGGATTTAAGTGGG
>JBAZBZ010000068.1 GCA_041671145.1 Bacteroidales bacterium
AAAAACAACAGAGCTTCAATGTGTTTTAGGCGGCACAGTTTGCCGCGAAATAGGCGGACCAGTTTAGTGCGTAAAGTGCGGAACACTTTGTCGCGGAATTACTGGACCAGTTTACGCGGAATCTCCATATGAAGCCCACAGAATTTTTAATCGACCAATTAAAGCAATTAGTTGAAAATTTTAATGGAATTCGAATAAAATATGAATTAAATAAATATACGGGAACTCATATAATTCAGATATTGCCTCCTTCTTATTTCAAAGATGATATCGCTTGTATGAAAATGAAAAGAAAGATTGAAATAAAATTTGAAAAGAAATATCCTAATGAAGATATTTTATTTGTGTCAGAGGGCAGTTTAATTGAAATAGGAAATGAAAATATTTTATTTGATTCAGAAAAAAGTTTTCTTAAAGAAAAAATTAATAGTATTTTATTTACTCTTGAGGAAAAACCAACGGAATCATTAAAAAATGAGTTTGTTTTTGATGAGAAGATGAGTTATTCGACTTGTGTCGAAGAAGAAATTTTATGTTAATGAGTGATGCTGACAGTTTAATAGTATTAAGATAAATTATACACTTGTTGTTATTTATATGGAAAATTTACAATTTCAATTTAAAGGATTTAAGATACTGCGTTCTTTGATAGAGAAAAAAGAAGGCAATCCTTCTCAGTTTCTGATAGAATTTGAACCTAGCGGAGCTATCAATAAAAAAGATTCATGTTTTCAATTATTTTTAAAAGTTCTTATAGAAGACAAGAAAAAGGTTTTTAAGGTTGAAATAACATCAATGGCAAGTTTTCATTTCAGCAATAAAATTGAAAAGAAACAACTGAATAACCTGTTTTATATAAATGCACCTGCTATGTTATTCCCGTATTTAAGGGCGTATATTTCCACTTTAACAAATCTGTCCGGCTATGATCCGGTTAATTTGCCAACTTTGAATATAAGCAGTTTGGGCAAAAAACTTGAGGAAAACACAAAAGAAATTAACAAAGTTAGTCCGGTAAAAAAACAAAATGCAAATAAAAAGTAGAAAACACCTTATTTATCAAGGTCAATTTTTAATTGTTCTTTCACGAATTAAATACTTGACAAAAAAATATTAATCTGATATACTTCATCAGGAACAAATAAGTAATTTATCAAAAAATAGGTTTTTAAAAAGGTGTCGTAATTGAGGATAAATGGGTACTTGTTTACCCTCCCTTTAATCTTTACTAAAAAAAGAAAAAAACGCATCCCAGTTTTTTAAGTCAAGTTAAAAGTAAGCTCTAAAAGAGTGATTTTGCTTTCGAAAGGGAGGTACCCTATGGAAAGAAAAGATTAAATGAAATTATTTGATTTTTGACCTGTGATTGGATTCCATCACCAAAAAACTCACTATGTAAAATGAAAGCCACATACAATTAATGCGTGTGGCTTTTACTATTTTAATTCTCTTTTAATTTGTTTTTTCTAATATAATAGTGAAAACCCGCTGTTTTTATTTAATTCATTTACTAAATTTCCAACAATACTAACAGCTTTATTAAATTGTTCGTCATTATATTTTTGAGATTCAGGTTCTTTAAGTAAATAAAGATGTATTCCTTGTCTTAGTTTCCACAACCATCTTAATCTTTTTTTTAGATTTTCGTTGATTAATTTTGTGTCAATAGAAAAAAGACATTTATTAAATGTATCTCCATATCCGTATTTTTCCACACATACTTCAGCTATTGAACTCATTAAAAGGATTTCATTTTTAATTATCATTTCTCTTAGTATTCCCTTTATTTTTGCCCTGTTTAATAGCCAGCAATAAAAATCTGATAGTATTAAAGAAAAACAAATATTTTTCAACAACACTTCATCGGAAATAAATTTAAATTCTTCTGATAGCTCTTTAACGGTTCTAATGTAATTATTTGTTGGAAACTTTAATAAAAATTCTTTTGTGTCATATTTATCGGGGTCTTCTTCTTCCCGACTAATATAATCTTGCGCTTCTTGAAGAAGGTTATTGATTTTACAGAAAGTTTCTTTTAGTTCAGTATCGTTGCTTACACTCATGTGGGTTTATTTTTTTTAATTCATTTAGCATCTAACTAAAACAAATATATTAATTATCTGAAAAGAATATTTATCTGAATGAAATTTTTACTAAAGAAATCATAATCTGCAACCGTTTTAGCAAATTCAATTTTGCCGGCTATAATATTCAATTGTAAATTTTGATATATTTGCACTTTAATAAAAATTTATGTGTAAGTATGGATTTCCTAACATTCATTAAACAAAACGCCAAGCAAGAGGACAAAGACATTTTAAGTTTTATTGAAGCGATTAAAAAAATTGACAGCGTTCCTGTTTCTTCCGATCCGCGACTATTAGGGCGTTATCTTCATTTAAAATTGAATCATCAGCAAACTCTGGGGTTTCAAAAGTGTATGATGTTTTATAAAGCAACCTGCGAAAACAATGAATTACCGGCAGAATTGCAAAATGATGAAATGGCTTTTCTGAATGCAATAAATCTTATTGTAGAACTACAAAATAATAATCCGAATTATAAATCCTAAAAATATCGTAATGAAAAACCTCTTGCAATCATTATTACAAGAGGTTTACTTCTATCTGTGCTTTGAATCGTTTATTTCTTTCTATACAACTTTAATATTTCTTCAGGATAATTAATTTGTGGTGGATTATATGGTTCTGCACATTTTTGGGTGCATTTATCTCCTATATAATCATAACCTTTTATTTGAAAAGGATACAAGCCATAAGAGCCAACCGTATCTTTCTGAAACAACCAACATTTATCCCAAAAATCTTTATCCTGTAAATTATAGCCGTATGCTTGTGATTCCTTATGACCCTTTCTTTTGCCTGATTGCATCATCCTATACATCTGATGTGTTTTCATCTGTCCAAAGTAGTACTGCCCCAATACATTTATTACTTCTTCTTCTTTATCGTAACAGGTTGCTTGTTGCTGATTAAATGGGTAAAGTTTCCATACTTGATTTATGCTATCCCTAAAACCTATTAAAGCTGTCAAAGAATAAATTGTATCTCCGCCTGTTGGACATATTCTGTTTAATTCACGCTTAGAATTTATCATTTCTATACTTTCCACATTAGGTTTTTTTTCCCCAATCCAAACCAATATCTTTTTTTTATCGGGACTATAAAATGTTCCCGCAAAAAAGTATTTTACGTCATCAAAAGTCATTTTATATATGTCGGTTCGTACTGCCCAACTATACCACATTTTTTTACCCCAATCTTTTACAGTATACAAAATAAATAAGCTATCTCTTGCTTCTAATTTCTGTGTTCTGAACTGGTTATAGGTTTCCATTTTTGCATTGTTGATTTTCGGCGTTTGCCCGCAACTTTGCAAGAAAAGAAATAATAATAAAACAGTCGTTATTCGCATCTTATCAAGGTTTTTTTTCATTATTACTTCCTTCTTCCACAGAACCAGCATTTCCCCCATTACCTAATTTTGGGATTTCATCTGTACTCATTTTACTAACATCATGTCCTTTGTTTGCATCTTCTTTTGTAGATGTGTTTTCTGCATTTGGTACAGGGGCAACAGTAGGAACGGAATTTCCCTGAACAGCTTCCATCAAGCTATTGCCACTATCCAAACCCCCTGTTTTGTTTTGTGTTTGTTTTACATTCTTGTCTGCTGGCAGATCTCCACCTTGAAAAGCATTTACATCTAACTCATATTCAAATTTTACTTTACTTTCTAATCCATGTGCTTTTGCATATTTTAAAATACCTTCGGTATAACCTCTTGCAAAACCAGTTCCCATACTGTGTGTCACAATTTTAATGGTTTCGCCCTCTTTCAAGTTCGCAATTATATCGGCTGCATCTCTCATTCCTTGTGCTTCGCCTGCTGCTATACGTGTTTGTCTACTTACATTTGAGCTATTACATACATTCAATGCTGCGCCTGTCAGAGAACCCACCCAACCAAAGCTACTACCTGCAATTCCTCCTGTTAATGCCTTTGCTCCTGTGTTTCTCCATCCACCCATAGCACCATCAACATATCTTGCACTTTGGTCACCCACAGCTTTCATAACTTTCTGATCATATCCTCCCCAATAAGCAGCCGTTCCGCCTGAACCTGCATGTTGTCCATTGATAAATATGACGACATTTCCGTCTGGGTCTTTCGCCATAATTGGCGTATTCAATGCAAAAACAAATGGAGATATTGCCGGGTATTTACTTGCAAGTTTATCTATACTCATCCATTTACAAGTCAAAACATTTAACAATCTTGCATCAAAATCATACACACCTGTTTTATTATCCCACTCATTTAGCTTTTCTTTTCCTCCGTATCCATAACGGTATAAACCTGCACTACTATTTCAGGGCGTTTCCAACACTTCTGCACACTTTTTCAAAGAACCTTTTTCTTTCTATTTCACAGCTAAATTAAACTTTTTTTCTTTTTTATGAAAGTTTTTTATTCAGTTAAATAAAAAATGTTCTTGCTTTTTTTATGCTTGTTCTGCGGCTTAAAAAAAGTAAAACACATTTATATATAACGATTCCATATTGCGTTTATTGCTGTCATATCAACACTTTTAGTAAAATAAATCTGTTAAAAAACTTGCTTTCACTTTTATTTTTTTGTACCTTTATATACAGTATTGACAAGGTTTTGCACAACATTAAAATTTAATCTCTCCTTTATGTAAAAGTTTCTACTCATAGTTTTCAGTATTATTAACAGTTTAAATTTTGTCAATTATGAGTAAGCAAACAGGTTTAATCAAGCTTAAAGGCAATATGGACGGTATTAGCTTTTATAAGCTGAATGGTGATGATTTAGCCAGAAAGGCAAACGGGCCATCTAAAGAAAGGATTTTAAATGATCCTTCATTCATTCGTACAAGGGAAAATAACTCGGAGTTCGGCGGTTGCGCCATTGTTTCAAAGGCGTTGCGCATGGCTCTTATAAGTGTTATTTTAAGCAAATCTGATCCACGTGTAACGGCACGTTTAACACAGCTTTTCAAAGAAATAAACCTGAAAGGTACGGGAACAAGAGGACAGAGAACCATTCCGCTTTCTGCTTCAAGGAGCATGTTAGCGGGATTTGATTTTAATAAAAAAATCAGTTTGTCGCAGGTTTTCGATGCTCCTTTCGTTGCTACTAACAACACGGCAAGGAATCAGGGCGTTATTACTGTTGCAAATTTTCTGCCTAAAGACTATGTCGAAGCTCCATCAGGAGCAACTCACTTCAGGTTGCTTGAGGCAATCGGGGTTGTTTCTGATTATGCTTTTAATGTTAATACAGGGCACTACGAAGCAACTGACCCGCTTTTAAACATGATTAGCGGTCTTAATTATTCTGCTGTAACGGCGCTTAATTCTGCAACTCCTGTAACGTTTACGCTTACCGCAGTTCTTCCGGGTACTCCTGCTCCCACAATGACGGCAACGGTTAGCATAGTTCAGTGCATAGGGATTGAGTTCTTTCAAAGAGTGGGAACTGCTGACTATATGCTCGCTCAGGGCAACTGTATGAAAGTTGTAAATGTGTTCTGATAGTTTTTTGCGTGTTTTGTTTTTGTTGTTTAGGTGGTAGAGTCGTGTTGGCAGGCACGGCTCTACTTTTTTTCTTGACTTTTGCAAAACAGAGTTGTATCTTTGTTATAGCAAAATTTAATATTGGTTTCATTTTATTTATATTTTAATTTATTTTTCTTCATGACTAAAAAGTCCCGCAGTAATGCGGGATTTTTTAGTTTAACTGCTACAACTCTAAAATAAATCTTCTATAATTGAACTATAACTGAAAGAGGCAATTTTTTGTTGCCTATACGGCTTTAATACGGCTGAACCCCGACTGAACTACGGCTGAACATAGGTAAATATCCGACTCAACTTTTTTTAAACTTGCCTGTTTTTTTAAAGTTGTTATAATCGTCAAAGATTTTTCCTCGTATCGTGATTTCTTTGTGAAAGTGATAATAATACGCTTCAATAAATCGCCTGTCGTCAGTGCGTTCGTATGCATCATAATAAAGTTCTCTTAGCTCTTTAATTTCGCTAAGCATTTCTTTTAATACTTCTAATTTTTTTCTCATAATAATCAGCTTTTTTAGGTTTAACAATGGTTTTCAATGCGTCAAAAAATCGCATGTTGTTTAAAAAAAGCTGTACTTTAAAACTTGCTTAGGCAACCCTTTAAGCCAGAGCGTGGGGAAGTGTCAAGAGTTCAGGTCATTTTTTTCGGAATAAACTAAAATCTACTTATCTGAAAAAAATGAATGAACCCAACGGGCTTGCTCTTGACTGTGCGTCAGCGGTGGCTTATCTTTGCCTAAGTAAGTTTTAAAGTACTCGTATCAATGAAAATAGGTTTTTGTTTTTCTTCAGGGATTGCAGTTTGTTTGGGCGGGCTTCTTTGCTCTTTGGTGGTTGGGCTTGGTAGCAGTGTGGTTTCTGCGTGTAAAAAAAAAGTCAGCAATTGAAGAAAAAAAAAGTATGCGGGTCGGGTGGTTGCGTATATTGTTGGACACGCAAGCCGGGTCGGCTTACTTTTTTTTTATTTGATTGCTACCGCTTTTAGCCGCAAACAGCTTATTAAAAAAATAATGCCGGTGCTGTCGGCTCGTGTGGTTTTTTTAATGGGCTGTTTGCTTGGGTCGGCGTGCGTTGGCGTGGGGCTATTTAACATAATAACCCTTATAAATGAAAGCGGCATTAAATAATTTATACCTTAATATCGCCGCTTTTATTATAAGGTTTATTATGTTACTTA
>JBAZBZ010000069.1 GCA_041671145.1 Bacteroidales bacterium
CTCTTCAAAAAACTTATGATCCACAACTGGCTTTAAATTTTAGAGCAATCGCAAAAATTAATGATCATAATGCACTTATGATTGGCAATGGACATTTATATAACACTGTAATAAGAATATCTTATTGATTTTAAAATCTAAAGGCTTTCTTATTGCTTATACCTGGAAAATTATGAAACATTTTCATTTTGTGAAAAATAAGTATGGTAGAGAACTACTAATGGATATTGGTAGTTATAACGATATTCCAAATTATTTTTTTGAAGCAATATTACATTGCACCGATTTTTATGAAATAATATTTTTTTCAAATGGAAATGGTTTTTTAGAACTTGACAATCATAAAATTACTATAGAAAACAATACCGTTGTTTTTATTTCTCCATTCCAAAACAGAAAATGGTATTTAGACAAGAATAAGATTAATTGCCATTTTTTATTTTTCAAAGATGATTTTTTATCTAATTTTTTTTCAGATAAACTTTTTTCTTTTAAGCTACAGTATTTCTACAATAAAACAAAACCGTTATTTATTAGAATTTCCGAAACTCAATTACGGAAATATAAAGAAGTATTTGTTGATATATTTATTGAATTAACGGAATTCAAATCTGATAGCGAACATATTATTCGCTCTTTATTATATTTTTCCTTAATAAAATTGAATAGATATTATTCTGAAACATATCAGTTGTCATCTGAAACCGAGAATAATACAATTTCATTTATGTTTAAACAGCTATTGCAAAGCGAGGTTAGAAATAACAGAACAATTCTTTTTTATTCTCAAAGACTTGGGGTGAGTAGAATAACATTGAATAAATGTATAAAAAAGCAATTTGGAATAACTTGTTCTGAGATGATAGATCAGTTTGTCTTATTTGAAATAAAATCTTTTCTGCAATACTCAAAACTAAATATAAATGAAATTGCCGATTTATTCAATTTCTCCGAACCCAATCATTTAAGCAGGTTCTTTAAACGACATACCAACATGACGTTAAAAGAATATAGAAATAATTATCAAAATGGTAGTTATTTTATCTGATTGATAGCGATTGAATATTGTATGCACAATAATTTTACAGGAATGAAAAAAATCGGGAAATTATGTCACGACAAAACATCAGATTCAATTTTTATAACAAGAAATTATTCAATTTAATAAGAATAGTTTGTCTATTTCTGATAGCGCTTTCTATAAATATTCAGACAAATGCACAAACTCCTAAGAAAAGAGTCGTTATGATTTCAGTAGATGGCGCTCCAGATTATCTTATAGATAAATTCCTTGACAATGGGGTACTTCCTGCCGATGGAGCTTTTGCCAGAATGAAAGAAAAAGGTGCTTATGCTGAAACACTATTGCCTATTAATGTTGCTTCTACGGGCCCTTCACATATCTCCATTTTTACGGGAGCTTCTCCTTCTAAAACTGGAATTGTTGGAAATACATTTCGTAAAAATAACCAGGATTGGTCAAGCCCGTCATTATCTGCTTTTAGCCAACCCATTACTGCCGAAACAATTTTTCAAGCAGCTATGCGCCAAGGCAAAAAAGTAATTGCGCTGGCGGGTGTCGGAATTGACTATACCAATCAGAACCGAATGACAGATTGCATGCATATGTATCCTATAATTTGTGGGCCATCCTTAATAATGGATTTAGAAGTTACAGATACGATAAATCAAGTGGATCTCAAACGTTTCATTAAGTTGAAAACAACGCCACAAAGTCCATCAAAACCTATTTTTGAAATTTCAGGAAGTTTCAAGATTCCACTATATTTTTATCTCAAAGATCGAAAGTTTAACCCTTCGAATTTGCCAAATCGGCCTACAGAAATTGTTATTGATACAGATGCGGATTTCAAAAATGGTTATGTAGCAACGGTTAATTCCGAAAGTTGGACAGGAATGGCAATAGAAAAAAACAGTAAAAAGTACAATGCTTCTTTCAGAATTTTCAAATCTGATGAAAAAGAAGGTAAGTTTCAATTATTTATGACTGCTCCAGCAGAAGTCTATGGTTCTCCGAATGGATTTCTAGAAAAATTACAATCAAATTGGGGTTTAGGGCCTGTAGAACCTGAAAATAGAAAACAGACTACTGGCCTGGTATCTGAGAAAATCTGGTTTGAACAAATAGACAGGTTGGCAAAATATTCAAAGGATTTAATTCTTACGGCGATGAAAGAAGATGGTTGGGATTTATTATTTGGCTATTTTTCTACACTTGACGATGTACAGCACAGATACACATTAACCAATCCACGACAAATAGATAATAATGCAGATAATGGAACACGTCCGAAAACTTATGTTGATTATATTGAAAATCGGTTTCAGATGATTGATGCCTATTTACTTGAAATTATGAATGCCGCTCCAACGGAAACTAATTTCGTTATTTTTTCTGATCACGGAATGATACCTACTCATACTGTTGTATTGTTAAATAATTATTTCGAGCAGAGTGGGTTCGGTTATACCAAACAGGAGCTTACACTTTGTGCAAGCGGAAACTCTGCACATATATACATCAATAAGGAAAAAATAAAAACCAGTGATTACGAAAGTTATTTGAACCGATTGACTGAATCACTAAAATCGTTAAAAGATACCATTACAGGCGAACCTATATTTGAGTTAGTAGCAAATAAACAAGAACAGAAAAAATACGATTTATACCATCCGGATTATTCGGGCGACCTATTTGTAAGTTGTAAGGCAGGTTATACAATTTCACATAGATACCAAATAGGTGTAAATTTTCTTGTGCAAAATTCTTTTGATCCGGCGATGTTTAAAAATGAAAACCAGGCAACTAAGAATTTCCTTTTAAGCGGTACAATGAATGAAACAGGCAGAGGCGTTCACGGTTGCCTATCCAGTTTGCGTGAAGGTCAGTCTATCTTTTATGCAATCGGTCCAGATGTCCCGAAAAAGGAAATAAAAAAAATGTATTCGTTACAAATTGCACCAACAGTAGCAAATTTGTTAGGAATTCAACCGCCAATGAATGCTGAACAAAAAAGCAGTTTTTAATTGGTTGAAAGATTAAAACTAATTATAAGATTCAATACAATGAAAATCATCTTTACGATTTTAGCATTAACAATAATCAACTTAGTTAAGGCACAAGGCAATAACACATTTGAAAGCAAGTGGATACAAAATGAAGGGAACAACATGATTTTTTATAGTATAAAAGATTCAATTAAAACTGCCATTGGTGAAGTTGAGAATAAACTTGAAATCAATAATGGCATTATTATACAATCAATGACATTCAAACGCAAGATGTTTAAAAATGATTTTGTTGATGTAACCGAATATCGTTTAAGCAATCTAAAACCAATATTTCATACGTCAAACAATGACCAGCGTTTTCTTACGGTTGTTTATGGCGATACCATTCATGCAATTTACCGAAATGTAAGTGACAAAAAGATAACAAACTACGCAGAACCAATAGATAATAAGTTGAATTATTTTGAAAGTAGTGTTTACCAAAACATTATTAGGTGGTTGCCATTAACCGAAGGTTATAAGAATGAACTTGCAATTTACAATTATGATCCAAACTGTAGAACCGGGATTTTTGATGTAAAAATTACTGAAGTTATTTCTGAAAAATATCAAACAAAGAAATCAGGTGTTCGAGATGTATGGAAAGTAACAGAATTATATGAAAATTTAAAAACTGTTCATTACATAGACAAAGAAGATCGTAAGCTTTGGAAACAAGAAATCAATGGAGGTAAATTGGTTATGATTAGAGAAGAATGAAATTATTAAAAATAAGTATGAATTAGAACAGAAGCTATTTTCAATCTTTTCCCTTTTAATTTCAATGGTTTTTAAGTGGTTAAACTATAATGATGATGGCAATTTTGACATAAGCGAGACAATATTTCTAAACAGAAAAATATGACTAGATTATTTTACGTAACAGTTTTTCTATCTATTACTTCCTTAATAACGGCTCAAACGACAGAATTATTACGGCACAAAATAGAACAAATCGTTGCGGAGAAGAACGTTACTGTGGGCGTTGCTATTAATGGGAATAGCGGAAAAGATACGTTGTCCATAAATGGCGACACACATTTCCCAATGCAAAGCGTATTTAAGTTTCATATCGCTTTAGCGTTGCTTTCTGAAGT
Source organism: Bacteroidales bacterium (assembly GCA_041671145.1). Taxonomy (NCBI): domain Bacteria; kingdom Pseudomonadati; phylum Bacteroidota; class Bacteroidia; order Bacteroidales; species Bacteroidales bacterium. Next base: position 4,170 of record JBAZBZ010000069.1, read on the forward strand.
AGATAGAGGAAGATTTTCGTTAAACCAAAAAGTTGAAATTCGAAAAGAAGACTTGATACCCGATTTGTACAGCCCATTAAGAGAAGATTATCCGAATGGAGTGACACTTCCAATTTCAAAAATTCTGGAATATACAGTTTCTTCCAGTGATAATGTCGGCTGTGAGGTTGTATTAAAACTAATTGGCGGACCAAAAGTTGTTGATGATTATTTTATTAATAATGAGATTAAAGACATATCAATAAAATTAAACGAAGTAGAACAACAGGCCAATTGGGATTTGCAGTTTCAAAATTGGACAACACCAAAGGCTGCAAATGAAGTGTTGACAAAATTTTATTATAATGCAGAAAAGTTACTTTCAAAAAAAAGTTACGATTTCATTTGGAAAGTAATGAAAGAAACAGAAACAGGCCAAAACAGATTAAAAGGACAATTGCCGAAAGGAACAATAATTGCGCATAAAACAGGCTCATCAGGAACAAACAATGAGGGTTTGACAGCAGCGGTAAATGATATTGGAATTGTGTTTTTACCGAACGGACAACATTTTTTCATTAGTGTGTTTGTCACAAATTCCAAAGAGGATGCAGAAACAAATGAAAAATTAATTGCTGATATCGCAATTGCGACCTGGAACTATTTTATAATTAAGACGGAATAAAACTGACACCAAAATATTTAGTTAGCTTCCACAATGCAAAAACATTGACAAATGAAAGAATTAGCGACAAATCCATTTTTAACTTTTGCTACAGTTTTTTATGGACAAAAGGCCGTTCAATTTGCTGACTCAATACGTAAAGTTTATAGCATTCCAGAAATTAGTTATGATGCTGTCGATTCCAAATCAACATTAGAAATTGTTATGGGCAAGTTTAAAAAACGACATCACACAGACTCACAAACAGAAAAGAAAATTATGATAGGAAAAACATTACGACTTATAAATTTTTTATTGGACACTGCAATTTATTTTGCGTTTATGGTATCTTTCTTAATGGTTTTCAAAAATGCAATTGAGCAGGAAAAAGTTAAATGGATTTCGATTTTAATCTATTTTTTATATTATTTTCTTTTTGAGTATCTCATCGGACAGACTCTTGGGAAAATCATCACTCGTTCTAAAATTATTTCATTGACAGAAAATAAAGGGCATTATTTTTTTCAAATTTTATTACGCACACTAATGAGATTTATTCCCTTAGATATGTTATCATATTTGTTTTCATACAGAGGTCTGCATGACTGGATTTCAAAAACGACTATAATCAAACTATAGTAATATAAAAATTAATGTTTAACTAAAAATCAATTAGCATGAAAAAAAATGTTGTAAATGTTCTGGGTATGCTTATAATAGCTGCCACTTTATCAAGTTGTGCCACTGTTTTTGGTGGTAAAGTTTCACAATGTCAAAAAACTAAACCTGCTGAAGGACAACCGCAAAGGGAAGTTAGGGTTGGTGCTTTAATTGCTGACATTTTATTATTTTGGCCAGGTACAATTGTTGACTTTGCAACAGGTGCGATTTACAAACCTTGTGATAAAAAGTAGCACGACTTTATCCAGACTGGTATAAAAATACCAGTCTGGATTTTTAAATGACAAATTTGAGAAATATGGAAAACCAGCCCATAACAAAGTGTAGCCGGCAATAAGGGTTTCCGTGGTATTCGAGCATTCTGCCCCGCATAAACTTCGGTGTAGCTTGACAGTGACGAAGCCCGAAATCCCTTACTGCCGCTATACTCAAACGTTGCATTGGGAGGACACTCCATTGACCTGACCGACACGGCACCCTTAAATGACCGATTTCATATTGGTTCTAATACTAAAGCAATGTCAGCGTTTATTCTAAAATAATTTGAAAATGAAAACCTTTAACAGTACTTTTTTAATACGTTTCGCATTAGTAACTATTTTCTTATCACACAGTTTACATGGAATATTTATCAGAAATGATGTGAATGATTTTGGCAATTTGTTTTTAAATCAAATTGGGTTTGCTCCCTTTGGAGTTTTTATTGCTTGGACAACAGTAATTTCTCAAATAATCACTTCATTGTTTTTATTGGCAGACAAATACACAAAAATTGCATCAATCATCAATATTCTAATTTTAATATCCGGAATTGTAACAGTTCATCTTAAAGAGGGTTGGTTTGTCGTTGGTGCCGGAAGAAACGGAATGGAATTTAGCTTCGTGCTAATTTTCATGTTACTAACTTTAATATTTTCAAACAATCAAAACCAACATAAACATAAATGAAGCAACGTTTTAAAAAGATAGGACATCTTAGTAAGTAACAATATCAATTAAAACGTTCAAATCATGGTAAGAAAACTTTTTTTCAGCATCATTCTTTATTCAATGATCTGTACCTCATGCGAAAAGGGAAACAGCTCCCCAGACAATGACGGCAATAAAAACAAATTGATAAATTTGGGCTGACTGATGAAGAGCTTAGAGCTGTATCTCAATGGTTCATAATTAATTAGGGTCTGCTGAAAAACACTTCAATTCAGATAATTGACAAGTACTGCACAATGCTGTATTCGTAACTGAAAAACACAACGACAGAGACTATCAAACAGAATCTGTATTTTTTCACAC
>JBAZBZ010000070.1 GCA_041671145.1 Bacteroidales bacterium
GTGTTTTAGGCGGCACAGTTTGCCGCGAAATAGGCGGACCAGTTTAGTGCGTAAAGTGCGGAACACTTTGTCGCGGAATTACTGGACCAGTTTACGCGGAATCTCCAATAAACTCTTACTTTATAAAAAAACACAAAAACTTTTAGACCGCTTTCTTTTTATACTCTTTGCCGAAGACAGATTATTACTTCCGCCAAACTCAATAAGAGAAATCATAAAACAATGGGAACGTTTTAAAGAAGAAGATGAATACTTTCCATTATATGATAGATTTAAAAAATATTTCAATTATTTAAACATAGGACACAAAGGAAAGACACATGAAATATTCGCATATAATGGCGGATTATTCGAAGCCGACGAAGTTCTTGACAATATAAAAATTGACGACCAAATACTTTTTACCCACACTCATAAACTTAGCGATTACGATTATCAAAGCGATGTTGATGTTAATATTCTCGGACATATTTTTGAACACAGTTTAAATGAAATTGAAGAAGTACAAGCCGAACTCGAAGGACAAACAATTGAAAAAAATAAAACCAAGCGAAAGAAAGACGGAATTTTTTACACTCCTAAATATATAACAAAATACATTGTTGATAAGACACTTGGTTCTTTATGTGATGAAAAGAAAAAAGAATTACAAATTAATGAAGATGAATTTAGTTATACAAAACGCAAAGCAAAAAGAAAAGAATTAATTGAAATACTCGAATCTTACCGCAACTGGTTATTAAAACTCACAATATGCGACCCTGCCTGTGGTTCGGGAGCTTTCTTAAACCAAGCATTAAATTATTTAATCGAAGAACATAAAATAATTGATGAACTGCAAGCAAAGGTTTCCGCTGCGAGCATTGTATTTCCCGATATAGAAAACAAAATACTTGAAAATAATTTATATGGAGTTGATTTGAATGATGAAAGTATTGAAATCGCAAAACTCTCTCTTTGGCTTCGTACAGCACAAAAAGGACGAAAGCTTACTTCACTTAATAAAAATATTAAATGCGGAAATTCATTAATTGATGATAAGGCAATTGCAGGTGAAAAAGCATTTAATTGGAAAAATGAATTTCCTGAAATATTTGCTAATGGTGGTTTTGATATCGTGATTGGAAATCCGCCATATACATATAGAAATGCAATTTTAGAAATAGAAAAAGACTTTTTTAAGAAAAACTACTCCTCAACGGAAGGAAATTTTGACTTATATAAATTTTTTATTGAAAAACTAAACATAATATCAAAACAAAACGGTTATTCGAGTTTAATTGTTCCAAATACCTTTTTAAGTGCAATAACTTATAAAAAGTTAAGGGAGATTATTGTTAATGAATTTAGAATAATAGAGTTTTTTGATTTAGGATTAAACGTTTTTGAAAATGTTGTTGTGGAAAGCATAATATTTACTTTCTGCAAACAGAAAGTTTCAATCCAAAATACACAAATTAAAATTGATAGAGAAAGAACGGGAAAATTCTTTAGTTTAGAAAAATCCTACATGATTGATTTATTAAAATATTATTCAAAAGACCACTCGTTTAATATTAATCTATCAAGTGAATTAGATACAATTATCAATAAGTGTCAATTAAATTCTATTGAATTAGGAAAAATAGCATACTGTACAGTAGGAATAAATACAGGTTATATTAAAGAAGAATTAACATCAAATAATAAAGTTGATGACAGATACCATAAAATGCTCAATGGAAAAAATATTGGAAGAAATTTTGTTGATTGGGACGAAGAATGGATTATGTATGATGTCGATTTTGTAAAAAGTAAAGGGGATAAAGGTCGGGCATTACCGCCAGAATATGTATTCTTAAAAGAAAAAATTTTAGTACAAAGAACAAGAAGAGGGATGAAAAGAAAATTGGTTTGTTATTATGATACAGAGCAATATTATAATTTAAACCGAATTTCAAATATTGTTTCAACAAACGATGATTATAGTCTAAAATATATCTATGTTTTACTTAATTCGGAATTATTAGATTTTTATTTTAATAAATATTTTAATGAATATGAAGTTAAACCAGTTCATTTGGCTAAGCTACCTATAAAAATATTAAATTTAGAGTTACAAAAATCTTTCACCGAAAAAGCCGACATAATGCTTTCCAAAAACAAAGAACTACAAGAAATAAAAACAAAATTCATAAAACTTTTTATATCAAAATATAATGATTTAAAAATCACAAATAAATTAGAAGATTGGATAAATCTTGATTTTAATAGCTTTTCAAAAGAACTCCAAAAACAAAAAATCAAACTTTCACTTACCGAACAATCCGAATGGCTCGAATACTTTGAAAAAGAAAAAGCCAAAGCAATAGAATTACAAAATGAAATAAATAAAACCGATAAAGAAATTGATGATATGGTTTATGAGTTGTATGGATTGACAGAAGAAGAAAGGAAAATAATTAAAAATAATTAATTGTCTTTATTTTATGTATTTGATTAAAAAAAAACAATAAAAAAAATATTCATGCATATTAAATATTACAGCCATGCAACAACGCATGTGTTAGTCGCAATTCGAAAATATATAAAAAAGAAAATATTGCCAATCATGGCAATTTTAATCGTTGCAATTCTAATAATTTTCTTAGGAATTTATTTGTTGAAATTTCATTCAAATTTATCATTAGAGCATTCTGATTGGGGAGATTTCGGAAGCTATTTCGCAGGGACTATAGGTGTTTGTTTTTCTTTGCTAGGTGTTATTTTCTTGTACATGACTTTTTTTCAGCAAAGAAAGCAGCAATTTGAGAATGCTTTTCAACAATACATCTCAAATTACTATATTTTATTAGATTTAATTAATGAAAGGTGGTTGCATAAAGCAATAGACATGCAAAAAAACATTGTTTACCAACATGGAAGAGAAATATTTGGTAATGCTGTTGGATATTTAGTAAAAGGTAGTGAAGTAGATAAGTTTAAGGAAATATTCAATATTCATAACAATGTATTCCGTCATCACTGTAATTACATAATTGAGTTTTTTAATATTATTGATAATAATGAGGAGATAGAAGATGATATAAAAAAAACCTACATAGTCCGATTTTTATCAATTATATCAACTTACGAATTAGTGTTTTTTGCTTACTATGTTAAATATCTTTATAATAAAAAAAATAAAAATCGCGAAAAAATTAAGTTATATTTAAAAGACCATCTTAATAATTTAAAGGATTTATTATTAACAAATAACTTTCCACATAAAGAACAAGTTGAATTTATAATTAATAAATATAATTTGTGAAGAAATAAAAATTGTGGCTATGAAATAACTTTAAGTAATAATATTATGTGTAAACAAATCAATACGAAATCAAAAGAAGAATTAGAGTTAGAGAAATTAAGTATAGAAGTTAAAGAATACAGAAGATGGTGGTTTTGCAAATATTCTTTTTGGAAAGCTATTTTGCCGTCACTAATAATTATTTTAGGTTCTTTATCTATTGGGGTTATTTCGGGTTTTTTTGATAAACAAAAGGAAAAGCTCAACAGCGAAAACAAAATAAAACAAAAAAAATTAGACTCTTTATCTTTAGCTATAACGAGATATGAAGATAGCTTAAAAACAATGAGAAAAGTTTATAAAAAGAAAGTTTTTGAATTAACAAAAAAATATGAACGAGAAAAACATAATGTTGATAAATTAAATAAAGACGAACAAATAAAATATTATAAAAACCAGTGTGATAGTTTAACAATATTAATAAACAATAAAAAAGCGATAAATTACATTTTGGATGAAAAAGGAAATAAAATAACTGATGAAAATGGTAAATATTTAATTGCAGAATAAAAAAATATTTGGGCATTCCACCAATTGCCACGCACAACCCTACGCAAATTGGTGTCGGGCTATTCACTTCAATACTTTTATTCGTTCCTCATAAAAGTATTTTCGCTACTATCCCTAATGCACGTTGCGTTTTATCGTTATTCAAAATATTAAGCAAAATATTTCTTTATAAACTTTCTGCCGTTAACTAAAAAAAACTTACCATTCCCTCATTTTCACTTGACTTTTGGTCTATAATTTGCTATATTTACAATAAGATTAATAAAATATAATTAAACCACAAACAACCCGCCTATGAGCCACTTCTACAAATTAACGCTCTCAGAATAACGGGAGCAATTTATTAATCTTAAAACTTCAAATTTATGAATTCTACAAGTGAAAGTGGACATTCTATGAATGTTGCAAACTTAGAAGAAGAAATTTCGGTTTGCACTGGTTACGGAGCCGCCTATAATCCGTCAAAAGTAAATTTAAAACTTGCGTCATTGCAAACATTACTTACTTCAGGAAGAAATGCTTTGCAAACTGTAAAATCGGCTAAAACGGTTTTTGACAATGCTACAAATGCGAGAGAAATTGCATTTACACCTCTTAAAAAACTTTGCACCAGAATTATCAATGCACTCAAAGCTACCGATGCAACTCAGCAGTTAATCGATGACGCATTAACTGTAAATCGCAAAGTTCAGGGCAAAAGAGCAAAGAAAATTGTCGAAGAAGTTGTTAAAGCCGACACACCCGAAAGTGCAACTGAAGCCGAACACAAAAATATTTCGGTATCACAACAGGGCTTCGACGACCTCATAGACCATTATACTAAAATTATTCAGGTGGTTTCATCTGAGCCGTTGTATGTTCCTAATGAACTCGATTTAAAAGTAACAGCCCTAAACACTCAGTTAACAAGTTTGAGAACTTTAAATACTGCTGTTATTAATGCACATACAGCATATTCAAATGCGATGTTATCGAGAAACATTGTCCTGTACCAACCTTTAACAGGTTTAGTTGATATTGGTTTAGAAGTAAAAAATTATGTAAAATCTGTATTTGGAGCCACAAGCCCACAGTATAAACAAATCAGTAAAATAAAATTCACGAAACATAATTTGTAAAAGGATAGTTCAGAAATACAAGGGGGTATATTAACAGTATATCCCCTTTTTGATTTTTAAATAGTTTTTAGACCGTTTTACACAGTTTTTTAGACACTCCCCAAGCAGTTCCATAAACAGACTCTTTTGGCATGATGCTTTTATATTTCAATATGATGACTGAGTATTTTTTTATGATTGCTGAGTGTTCTCCAATGATGACTAAGTATTCTTTGATAATGACCGAGTATTCCCCAATGATGTTTTAGTATTCTTGGATAATGACTGAGTGTTTTCGAATAATGTTTAAGTGTTCTCGCGTGATGACTGAGTATTCTTTGATAATAACCGAGTGTTTTTCAATGATGTTTTAGTATTCTCGTATGTTGACTGAGTATTCTTCAATAATATTTGAGTGTTCTTGCATGATGACTTAGTATTCTTGAATAACATTTGAGTATTTTCCTATGATGATTTAGTATTCTTGGATTCTGACTGAGTGTTTTTGAATAATGACTGAGTATTCTTCAATAATGTTTGAGTATTCTTGCATATTGACACAGAGGTTATGGTAGCTTATCGTTAATAGTCCCAACAGCACAATGGCAAGCACATGCTGCAAACCCCGCAAGCCAACCACGACCAAAGTTTGCAGCAAGAGCTTGCCAAACCCAACCCACTACATTCTGCAATTTGAAACAAAAACAAAAAAAATCCCACCCTTCTGTAAAAATTTAAACGCCATCCCACCTGCCAAAACAAAAAGGCACCCATTAACAATCAACACCAAAACCTGATAATGATAAATCATTCAAGAAACAGAAAAACCGCCAGTGCATAACATGGGCTTGTTTTAAGCGGGCAGAAATTAGTAATTTGATAATTCAGAAATTATTTATAAATTTGTTCACGGCTGAGAATGACGCAGGTATTTATTGCCCGCCTAAATCAAGCCCTAATCGTTGGGGGCAATATTTCAGAATCCCATTTTGACAATTAAAAAAGCGGATAGCAAAGTGTAAATTGACATCATAATTTAGATGACTGACATGAAAAATGAGAAAACAACCTACCTGTTTTTATGTTATTGCATGATACTTTTGTGTTTTTGAATGATTGTTTCGTGTTATAGCATGATGTTTTTGTGTTATTGAATGACTGTTTCGTGTTGCAGCATGACACTTTTGTGTTATTGAATAACATTTTCTTGTTATTGAAACATATTTTTGTATTTTTGCAATTTACTTTTGATTTTTAACACAAATATTATGTTGATACTTAACCTGACACCAATATTTAAAATGCGAGGGATAGAAAAGCCCTATACATTTTTAGTTAAAGCAGGACTTTCTCCACATTCTGCCACGAGCATATTGAATAATAATATACGCAGTTTTAGATTAGACCATATTGAATTGCTATGTGACATTTTAGTTTGTGAACCAAACGACTTGCTTGAGTGGAAACCAGACAAAGGAAAAAAATATTCAGACAACAATCCACTTTTGAAACTGAAACAACAACCGACAGACAATAAATGGCAAGAAACATTTTCGACAATGTCATTCAAAGAATTAAAAGAAGTAACCAAAACAATTGTTGACAATAAAAAAGGCAAAAAATAAAACAATACTGCCCCCAACATGGTGCTTATTTCATGCGGTGTTTTGTGGGTTTGGAAAAGTCATTGCTATTTATTAATTTTGTTTCGGTAGAAAATGAAGTGCGTATTAATCACCGCACAAAATAAGCACCCAACCGTTAGCACTCATGCTTTAAAAAAATACGTGCTTTGACAAAAAATTGTTGTAACTTTGCAGAAAA
>JBAZBZ010000071.1 GCA_041671145.1 Bacteroidales bacterium
CTGTTCCATCTGCGACCTGTGCGAGTGTCGTATTCCCAATAAAGTGCAGTATTATGGTTTCCGTTGCCTGAAATTTCATCAGTTTTTTCTTGTCCGTTAAATCCAAACCGATATACACCTATGCATTCTGTCAAAGAACTTACATCTGTACTCGTATGGTTTTGTGAAAACTTTTCCAAACCTCGTATATTGTTGGAAACAAATTTAAAAGAAAATTTCTAAATTAAGAAATGTATATAGAGAAAATACAGAATAAATTATTTTTCAAAATCTTTATACAACAAACTCGCTTGAATTCCTTTGTTGTTTTGATATTTTTCACTGCAATATTTCTTGTACTCACCCTCAATGGTATGATAATACAACTGACAAATCTCAATGAATGGATAAATCTTTATTGGTTGCACACAAAAAATTTCTAAAGTCCAAAAACCACAAAATCCCACATCGCCAAATCCTGCAGTTATATGAACAAATATGCCTAAACGTCCAATAGAAGACCTTCCTTCTAACATCGGCACTAAATTATGCGTTTCTGTATGCTCTAAAGTTCTCCCTAAATATAACTTGTTAGGATATAAAGTGATTCCATCATTTGGAATAGTTAATAAAGTAGTTGGATTTGGTTTTTTCATATCCAAAACCGTATCATCATAAACCAATAGCTCATTATTTAATTTTAAATTATAACTATTAGAATGTAGTTGTTTAATATTAAAAGGTTCTATTTTAATATCCTTACCTATTCTTTTCTCAATTTCTAAGCCAGATAAAATCATAAATTACTATTACAAATTTTAAGTATAGAAAATTAATATTCCTCAATTTCAATTTTGTAATTATCTTTATCTTTAGGAGATATAATATTTTTTTTCAAAGCTTCATTAACCCTACTATCAATAAAGGTTATTATTTCATTACGAATACTTGTATTAGTTTTTTTGCATAAAATTTCAAAATAAATTAACAAGTCAGAATTAATGCCTTTAATTTCAATATCTGTTTTTTTATTTTCCATATACGTATAAATTATAATTTGTTTTACGTTAAGTCCTCTGGTATATTGTGATGAAATTTATGAGCTTTTGTTTCATATAGTTTTCGAACATTTATGCTTGGATTAGAAACTAGCAATGGCTCATTTACTACTAATATACCTGCTTTCTCAATTCCTTCACTTTTGGTAGGATTATTAGTAAGTAGTCTTACTTTTTTTAATCCTTTTTTTGATAAATATTTACCAATAGAATAAAAATCACGACCTTCTGGTTTTACTCCTATTTCTAACCTTGATTCATACGTGTCTATTCCTTTTACTTCAAGTGATGTTGCTTTTACTTTTGCTGCAAGTCCTGCACCCCTTCCATCAAATCTTAAATATACAAGTATTCCATTGCCTTCCGCTACCAATCTATCCATAGCCAATTTAAGTTGATCTGCACAATCACATAAGTTACTATCAAAAGCTTGTGCAAACACACACTCAGAATGTATTCTTACAAGAGGTATATCCTCATCATAAGGATTTCCAATTATTACAACTAAATCGCCATCGCTAGCAGGAGTAAAAGAAACAACCTCTATATTAAGTTTCCCCCAAGTTCTTGATTCAATATCAGTTTTCGCACCCAAATATTTTTTAATATAATCCATAATTATTATATAAATTCGTTTAAAACAGTATTAATTAATGAATTTCTAGTACTTTCCGTAACCTCAATAATATTGGTTCTGTAATTACATGCGACTTTGCTTATAAAAGGATCTTTGTCATTAGCAATAATACCAAGTATAGATATTCTGTGAGTTTCCAATGCCTCCAAAATCATTTTCTTAAAATCTTCATTTTGTAATTGAATTGGACCAATCTCATCAATTATTAACAAACTTACTCCGCTTTTTTCAATACTTTCTTTAATCTCAGGAATTATTAATTCCGTCATTATTTTTGCATCTAATATATATTCATTATCACTGTTTTTAATGGCTAAAATGCCTGTTTTTTCCCCATTAATTGTTGTAGTACTAAAACTTATTCTTTTATTGTTGCTGTCGCAATTATCATTTGTCAAGAATCCTGACATAGAAGATTTGTATTTTTCTGACTTTTTTAATTCATCAACAATCTTTCCAAGCAAAGTACTTTTACCAACTTTGGAATTGCCAGTAAGAAAAATACATTTTGTAGAATGTTTCCAAATATTTTCAATTTGGTTATAGTAAAGTTTGAATGTTTTTGGTGAATCTTTTTCATTTAAAATTAATTTCGGTTTACCGGCGTATTCAACTTTAAATCCTTGCAATCTAATAAGAGCTTCTTTTTCCGCATCAACAGAACCACAATTAATAAAAACCCCTGTTATGTCGGTTGGATAATTAAAAAATCTTACTTCTAGGTTTTTTGCATGGCTTCTCCCTTGTTCTCTAATAACATCAATCATTTCAACCCCACCTTTTAATCGGTCTTTCATTCTTTCAAATTTGAATAAATCAGCACTCCTAAAAGCCATCATTTCAACAATATTATTACTTTGGCCTAGAACTATTATTAATTTAATCTTGCCCCCATTATTTAAAAATCTTACAATATCTTCCTTGCAAGATTCATAAATCATTCTTCCAGATTCTTGTATTAAAATTAGCTCATTTGTTGCTTTTTTAATTAATTCTTTTTCTTCTATTCCTGACCAAAGCAAAGCATCAGCACCTTGATTTTTTTCAAATAATAAAATCTTTTTATTTAAATTATTTCTGGTTTCTCTATCTCGAATTATTCCAAAACTTAATAATGCCAGTACACCTGCTATTGCAGAAACAACATAATTAATTTCTGCTCCAAAAATTCCAACTACTCCAGCATAAATTGCTAATGAAATACTAATTATAATATCAATATTTTCCCAAATAAATATTATAATTTTATTTTCAACTAGCCTATCCCAAAAAGTTTTTTCTTGATCTGCCATTTTTATGTTTTCTCCAAAGATAATAGTTTTATTTCTTAAATTGTGTTTTCTAATAACAATTTTTTTGGTAAAAAATGAATTTTTCATAATCTTTTTTTTAATTTCACTATTATTTTAAAGGATGAAATTTATTTATTAGCTCCCTTTGTTCTTCTATCGGAGTAAAGCGAAACCTCGCTGTTGCTGAAATCCATTTATGTCCTGCCATCAGTTGCACCTGCTCCAATGGAATGCGTTTTTCATTCAGCCAATTTGCAATTACACTCATTCTTACTGTCATCGGGTTTAAATTTCTGTCGGGAAATAAGGGTTTGGATGTTTCCACAACATAATTAATATCTTCAACTGTTATCGGGTGTCCTCGCATTCCGATAAGCAATTTTTCTGTTTCGCATTTTAAAAGGTTTTCTCTGCTCTCCCTGATATACTTTTCAATTATTCTGAATTGCTTCGGAACAAGCTCCAAGTGGCGTGAAGCGAATTTTCTTGAACCTTTTATATAAATAGTTCCGTTGTCAAAATCAATATTGTTGATTTTTAAATTTATCATTTCGCCGACTGTAAGCCCCTGATAAATGAGTATTGATGTTAATGTCTGATTTTTCAGTCTTAGTTTTTCATATCGTTCATCTCTGTTCATAAGCATTTCCAGTTCTTCTGAAGTAAATAAATCCTGATGAATTATGTCTCTGTTCTTTCTACTGCTTAATATCAGTCTTCGGCACGGATGATCGTTTCTTCTTCCTATGTCAACTAAATAATCATAATATTTTTTTACTGCTCCGAGTATTCCGTTTTTAGTGCCTGAGTTTTTATAGTTTTTTACTTTTTCTCCCATGTAATTTAATACATCTTTATACTTATAGTTTACTGCATTCGGACTTACATTCAGAAAGTTATTTATTGCATACAAATAACTTTTAATTGTTTGCTTTGAGTGCCCCATGCGGTAAAGATAATTTTCTATGTTTTTCAAATCGTTCATATTTTACTTTTTTGCTTTATCTGATTTGACTTAATATTTTTATTCTTTGTTTTCTTTTCTTTGAATATATGTGTGCTGTATCAATATTGCTGTGTCCTAAGAAATGTTGCACGAACTCAATTGTTGCTCCATTGTCCAAAAGGTGAGTGGCGATTGAATGTCGGAGGCAATGTAGCGTAATTTCTTTTTTCAGTATTTCGGGATTCTGCGTTTTTTCAATAAGTTGTTTTAACCTTTTATTTATATCTGCTCCTCTTTTTCTTAATCCGAGTTCGTTTATGAATAATGCGTGTGTTGGTGTTTTATCCAGTTGTATATAATTCATTCTTTCATTTAAAACATATTCTTTTAAATCTTTAAGCACATTGTCTGAAAGGGGAATGGCACGACTTTTATGATTCTTACTGTCTCTTATTATTACAACTCCTTTTTGCAAGTGAACATCCGATGTATCAAGTTTTTCAAGTTCACTTCTTCTCAGTCCGCAACCATAAGCAAGCGATATTATTGCTCTGTCTTTTCTTGACTCGCAAACATTATAAAGTTGCTTTACTTCTTCAAGTGTAAGTATATTTCTTTCTTTGAATCTTTTTAATGTAAATTTTGGCAATCGTGCAGGGGAGCTATCTATAACATCTGTATCAAGTAAATAATCAAAAAATAATCTTAATGAGAAAAGATTATTTTTAATCATTGAATCGCTTAATCCACCACCTCGTCTTTGGTTCGGTCTTTCCATAAGGTATTCGTGGTATGCAATTATTTCTGTCGCCGTTATTTTTTTTATTTCGTCTATTTGTCGGCTTTCAATAAAAAATAAAAATTCTCTTACACAGCTTGGATACATACTATTATTGCACCTGCTGTATCCTTTCGTTTTTATAAAAGAATTAAATTCTTTATAGTAATTTTCGTAAGTCTGATTATATATTGGCAGATGTTTCATCTTTTATATTTTGTTTACGATGATTTTCATTACGATTCTTTTTTTTCTTTTCTTCTTATATGCACTCCCGAACCAATGGAACACTACGGGCATTTTGCCTGTTATTTGCGGTTTCTAGCGGTTCATTTGCCCTGAGTCGCTATTTAGCTCAAACTCGCTTTATCTCGCCCTAACTGCTCAAGCTGTTTGTTTAGCTCGTCTTTTATCTTGGCTCTTATCTTTTCCATGTCGTCCCAAAAAACAATTTTATATTTAAACCCTTTATTGCTATATCCACCTGACTTTTGTATGTATTCCAATTGTTCCAAATCTTCCATGTGTCTAAAACAAGTGCCTTTACTTAGGTTTAGGGCAAGTCTTATTTCTCTTTGTGTAAATTGGTATTCCGATAATTTTCCGTTTCCATTTTGTTTTATGTATTCTTTTAACTTATCAAAGAACTGGCGAAGCGATGAATTAAGGTCATCTACTTTTAAAATTATTGCTTCAAACAAAATCTCACAAGCCATTTTCAAATCTTCGGGTTCTGAGATTAGTCGGTTCTTGTCGTCTCTTCTTCTTTGATACTGATGTAATATCGTTAATTGTTTTATGAATGCTTGATAATGGTTGTTTAATCTTCGGAGCA
>JBAZBZ010000072.1 GCA_041671145.1 Bacteroidales bacterium
ATAATTTTAAGTCGAAATTAACTTTTTCGTAGTCTTTTTTTCGACAGGGTTGAGTCTTGAGTTTTGTCATTGTTTCCGTTTTATTGGTTAATTTTTAGTCAACCGATTTTAGGAAATGACAGCTGACCGCATGAACGCCAACGGTTGGGTGTTGCTAACGGCGGGGGTTATAGAAGTGCGTTAATTTCACCAGTGATTAATTTATTTTATTGTTATACACTTTCAAGTTGTTGCAAACCCCCGCTGATAGCAACACCATGTTAGGCACAGTTTTTTATTCTTCATTTCTAATGTACTTACTCAACCAAGGAATATACTGCTTTGTCATTTCATTATATCTTCTATTTGATTTACTTCTTGAAATGTCAAGTATCCATGCTATAAATCTTTTTGTTTCTTCAAAGGTCAATTCATTTTTTGAACAATGAACCCATATCTTTTTTATTGAATAAAAAATCCATGAATAGTTTTGTACATGACAGATTATGTCAGTATGCTTAATATTTGCAACTAACCAGTCTGTATTTTTACTATTAATTTCCTTTATTGGTTTTTTATTTAAACCAATAATTCCTTTTTTTACACTTAAACCTTCTTTGTCTTTTTTGAATTTGTCAAGAAATACAAGGTTGTCATCAAAGTACTTAAAATTATCTTCTGTCTTTAAAAGAGCTTCTTTATTTAAAACTGATTTAACTTCGATAATTGCGAGGACTGATTCTAAAGGGTATGTTCCTAAATTACTGTTTTTAATTATTGGAGGTAATATTCTATTATCGTAAATAATAATATCCGTTTGTCTGCTTGCATTACCATAAGAGTCGACGACTACTCCTGTTCCAATACTAAACTGACTTGTAATAAAATTTACCAGCAAATCATTCACGAAAAGTTCTCGTAATTCTCCTTTTGTCAATTTATGTTCAAGTCTGTCAATAGAGCAAACTTTTGCATAAAATCCTTTGACTAATGCAGTCGAATAATCTTTTATCAGTGTGTTTTTTTTCATAAAATTGTGCCTAACGGTTCTGTTGCTTATATAGTGCGGTGCATAAAACGCACTTCACTTTCAACCGAAACAAAAGTAATAAATAATAATGAACTTTCATAATGCAAGAACACCGCATTATATAAGCAACATGTTGCCCACAGTTTTTTTAATCAGTCGACTTTTACACTTTTTTGATACAGGATTTCAGGGTCAATATCTGCTTCATTTTCCCATTCTATTGTGTCAAAGCTTGTCTTTACTGTGTTGAATATTTTCAAATCTTTTAATTCTTTAAATATGCCTTTGTCGAGATATGGTTTCATATCAAATTTTCTTCTCTCTCCATTTTCAAATGTCAGTATGAGAAGATAATTTTTCTGTGGTTCCACATTTTTTACTGCTAAATACATATCTATATTATTTTAAAGGTTGAATTTTAAAAGGTTTTTCTCCATTTTGACATAACTTCCAGTCAGCTAACAATTCGTCTCTATGTATTTCTATCCACGCTTGTATCAGTCTCAATTGTCTTGATGGAATTTCACCTTCAAGCACTTCGCAGTCTACAATATTAATGGTTACTTTATTGTCCTGAAAGTAAACATGAATGTGAGGTGGATGATGCTCTCTGGGTGCATAATACATCCTTATAATAAGTCCAAAAAACATTGAAATTGTCGGCATAGCAATTATTTTTCAACAAAGATACGAAAAATTTTCATGATAAGGAAAGCGTCAATAAAAAATTGTGGGCAACGGTTGGTTGCTTATTCCAGTGCGGAAATAAAACGCACTTCTTTTTCAACCGACAACAAAAGTAATAAATAGTATTGAACTTTCCAAACCACAAAACTCCGCATTGGATAAGCAACATGTTAGCGGCATGGTGGTTTTCTTTTTTCTTTTTTCTTTTCATATCAATCTGCAATACGTTTAATTGAGTCATAGGAGTAATTAATCATGTCTCGGAGGCGTTAGAATCAATCTCGGGAGCAATTAATTGAGTCTTGGGAGCGTTCAAATCAATTTTGGAGTCATTCAATTGAGTCTTGTGTACGAGAAATTCAATCTTGGAAGCGAGAAATTGAATCTTAGGTACGAGAATATCAATCTTAGTAATGAGAAATTGAGTCTTGGGTACGAGAATATCAATCTCGGGAGTGAGAAATTGAGTCTTAGGTACGAGAATATCAATCTTAGGAGTGAGAAATTGAGTCTTGGGTACAAGAATATCAATCTCGGGAGTGAGAAATTGAGTCTTAGGTACGAGAATATCAATCTTAGGAGTGAGAAATTGAGTCTTGGGTACAAGAATATCAATCTCGGGAGCGAGAAATTGAGTCTTAGGTACGAGAATATCAATCTTAGGAGTGAGAAATTGAGTCAGGCAGACGAGAAATTGAATCTGTCAGAAGAGAAATCGAATCAGACAAGCAAGAAATTGAATCTGTCAGGCGAGAAATCAAATCAGACGAGCAAGAAATTGAATCAGAATGTTAGAAAATTAAATCTTATAAAGTCATCAAATTTGCCTCCCCACTTGCCGCTAACGGTCGGGTGCTACTGCCGGCGGGGATATTAATACTTGCGTTAGTTTCACCCGTGATTAATTTTATTACTTGTTTGTACTTTCATGTTGCTACGCCCCCCCGCTGGTCAGTAGCACCATGTTAGCCACAGCCCTTTTTAATTCAGAATCAATTTTGCTTTTTTGTTATTAGCATCTTAGATGTAGAATTATTTTTCTCTAAATTCTCAATTTTTATTTGATTTTCTTTTATATTTAAGTCTTGTTGTTGTATGTGTTGATTCGTTTCTTTGTCAGTCTGTTTAAGTTCTTTTACATCATCTTGGATTCTGTCAACTTTATAGTTGATGCCTGAAATTGATAATT
The DNA here is from genome assembly GCA_041671145.1 of Bacteroidales bacterium. Taxonomy (NCBI): domain Bacteria; kingdom Pseudomonadati; phylum Bacteroidota; class Bacteroidia; order Bacteroidales; species Bacteroidales bacterium. The sequence goes on from JBAZBZ010000072.1 coordinate 2,886, forward strand.
TGGAATCAAACATTAACCATACCAGTAAAGCTATTATTAAGCCACTTGCCCACTTTATCCAATTTTCCTCAAAGTGTTCGTAGATTTGCTGTTGTAATTTTGGTTTTCTTTTTTTCTTAGATTTCTGATTGCTGAAATCTTTTTTATCATCATCCGTTTCAGAAAACTTTAGGGTTTCATCAACTGTTGGTTCGTAATCCTGAGTCTTTATATATTTTGTATAATAATCTTTCTCAGGCTTTGTCTTTGATATATGTGAATTTGCTTTTCTCATTTTCCAAGTAAATAATTTTTGTTTATCCATTCAACATAATTTCCATTATTATATCTGTCTACATTTTGTGCGAATTCAATGAATCCAATTTGAGAGGCAGTACTTAAAAAAGGTTCAAAATATTTTTGATAGTCTATTGACATAAAAATCTCATCACGGTCTGCCTTTTTTACAATATTAAAAATAGCATTATGATAATCATAAATCTCTTTTTGAACTAAACTATCAGAAACAGGAAATTTTTTAGAGAACCTTAAATTTATATCATTGACACCATCTATAGTGCCTCCAATTGTCTTATTTAAGAAACTTTTTGCTAAATCTTCAACTTTAAAAAGGTAACGCTTTATTATACCAACCCTATTTATTTCCGTAATCTTATAGCATTTCAATATTCCTTCAATTATTTCTTTATTGAAACTTTCAATAATTGTCGAGTAGTCCTTTGTTTCAAAAGTTTTTCCAAAATTTATTTCAACAATTATATTTGAATTATTTATAAGCAAGCTATCACCTGTCTTGTCATTAAACAAAGATTTGTCTGCAACGTTATTTTGGACAAGAGGAAAAACATTTGCATCAAATGTTGAATTTTTGTTATATAAAATTTGGTCAACAATTTTTCCAAGTTGATCCTCAATAGAAAAATTAGCTCGGTATCTAATACCAATTGCTACTCCTATTAAATACTTATCAATTTCTTTTATCATTTTTTATTGTTTTAATTTTTGTTTAATTTTAATTTTGTCGTTCATGGGTTGTGGCTAACGGTTGGGTGTATATTTTGTGCGGTGTTTAGAACGCACTTAATTCTCAACCGAGAACAAAATTAATAAATAATAATGAACTTTCAAATTGCAAGAACACCGCATAAAATATACACCATGTTGGGGGCTGGGCGGTGTTATTGCTTTATTATTTTTTTTACTTCAACTGTCTTGTCAGTAGTAATTTTTACAAAATAAATTCCACTTGTCAAATTAGTAACGTCTATTAGTGTCATTTCGTATTTTATTAGTTGTCTTATTAATTCCTGTCCGTTTATGTTTAAAACTGTCAAAGTGTTTTCTTTTGTCAACTGTGTTGTTTCTATTGTCAATTGAGTAGACACAGGATTTGGGTAAATTTTTACATTTTCTTTTTTGTTTTTTTCTTCAACCCACTGTCCGCTATTTGTGGTTTTTAGAATAGCTCCAAAACCAACCGCATAACCAGTACTTGAGTCAACAAAAAAAATCGAATTAAGTGTATTTAAAACTTCTGGATTTTGATACATCCAGTTTGCTCCGCCATTAATTGTTTTAAGAATTATACTATTTGGATATGATCCACCACAAATATAACCAGAATTTGAGTTAATAAAATAAACTGAACGCAAAGCTTTTGAAACATTAGAAGTTTGATTTATCCAATTCACTCCTCCATTTGTTGTCTTTAATATTGTACCACATGAGCCAACAACAAATCCATTATAAGAGTTAACAAAATAAACTGAATAAAAACAATTCAAATTATTTGAGTTTTGTTTTGACCAATTTATTCCTCCATCAGTAGTTTTTATTATTAAACCGCATGAATTTTGATTGTCATAGCCTACTGCATAACCAGTATTTATATCTGTAAAATAAATTGAAAATAATGGTTCACCTATGTACTTTGTTGTCCAATTTGAACCCCCATTTGTAGTTTTTAAAATATCGCCATTAGTAGAAACAGTATATCCGTTATTACTATCAATAAAATATACCGAACACAAAGGATCTTTTGGAGTTATAAATTGAGAATTCCAATTTAATCCACTATCGGTTGTTTTTATTATTATTCCACTATCTCCAACTGCATAACCTATATTTGAGTTTACAAAAAAAATTGAATTTAACGCATGTAAAACATCTAAATTTTTATTTATCCAATTTGTTCCTCCATCAGTTGTCCTTAACATTAAACCTTTATAAATATTGTTATCATATCCAACAACAAAACCATTATTTGTGTCTGTAAAGCAAACAGAAAACAGAGGGTTCTCTGGTATAGAATACTGATTTATCCATTGTGCATTTGTAATATTCAAGGTTAATAATGTGAATAATAAAACGTAAAGTTTTTTCATGTTGATTTTGTTTTTGGTTTCAAAATAGTGATGCTTTGTCTTATACTGAAATAGGTTGACCATTTTTCGTTAAATATATTTTACAAAATTAGCACTAAATTCCGAAACATTGATAACTTATTAAAAAACCTTTGAGAGTTTTTTAAAAGTTGTCAACATTC
>JBAZBZ010000073.1 GCA_041671145.1 Bacteroidales bacterium
TGCACCAAAAAAGAGATATGACAGCGAAAATCGAAGGGACGACAGAAAAAAGTTTTTTGACAGAGATGACAGAAAGCCATTTAAAAAACGTTATGATTCAAGAGAAAGGTTTTCTGAAAATAAATCGGGATATGAAAAAAAATCATTTAACGAAGAAAGAGAAAATGATGTAAAAGAAAATTCAGATAATTCTTTCAGAAAGAAATTTGCACCAAAAAAGAGATATGACAGCGAAAATCGAAGGGACGACAGAAAAAAGTTTTTTGACAGAGATGACAGAAAGCCATTTAAAAAACGTTATGATTCGAGAGATAAATTTTCCGAAAATAATCGCTATGATAGCAAAAAAAGATTTTCTTCTAAAAAAGAAAGTGATTTGGTTCGCTTGAATAAATATATTGCAAATGCAGGAATATGTTCACGCAGAGAAGCCGACAATTTAATAATTGCAGGTGTAATTGCAGTTAATGGAAAAATAATTACTGAACTTGGTTATAAAATTTCACCCGACGATGTGGTTAAATACAATGGCGTTGCATTAAAAAAAGAACGCAACGTTTACATTTTGTTAAATAAACCTAAGGATTATATAACCACAACCGATGACCCACAGCAGCGTAATACTGTGATGGAACTTGTCGGAAACGCGTGCAGGGAAAGAATTTATCCTGTTGGTAGGTTGGACAGAAATACAACGGGTTTGCTGTTATTTACAAATGATGGTGAACTTGCAAAAAAACTTTCACATCCGAGCAGCAAAGTAAAAAAAATATATAGTGTGGAACTCGACAGGGCATTGAGAACCGTTGATTTGGAAAAAATAAGAAATGGTGTTGAACTGGAAGAAGGAATCGTGAACGTTGATGAAATATACATTCAAAGCGAATTCGGGAAAAATTTTGTAGGTGTGGAAATTCATATCGGATGGAACCGTATTGTAAGAAGAATTTTTGAAACACTCGGATATAAAATTTATAAACTCGACCGTGTTTATTATGCAGGATTGACAAAGAAAAACCTTCCTCGCGGCAAATGGCGAATCCTAACAAGCAATGAAATTTCTTTCCTGAAAATGGGGAGTAAATAAATTAAAAAAGTAAAAATCAATGGTAGCTTGGGTATTGCTGAGATAATCAAATCTATTTTTTTAAAAATATGCAGGATTTTATTTGTAGTGAATGAGCGTAGTCGTGGCAAAGGCAATTTGTCGTTTGTCTTAAAACTTCAAACTATCTCCGCAACCACAAAAATACTTCCGCAGACAAAAATCAAATCATCGGGAGCGGCATTCTGGCGGGCTCGTTCCAATGCTTGTTTTACCGTAGAAAACGACAAACCTCTCAGTCCGATTTCTTTTGCTTTAAATAATAATTCTCTTTCATTTAAAGCTCTTGGAATACTTGCTTTGCAGAAATAATAAGTTGCTTCATTCGGTAAGAGATTTAAAATATTTTCGGTTTCTTTATCATCAACCATTCCGAAAACTATATGAAGTTTATTGTAAGTTGTTTGTTCAATTTGTTTAACCACTTCTCTTATTCCATCGGCATTGTGGGCAACATCGCAAATTGTGAGCGGCTTTTCGGAAATTAGATGCCATCTGCCGAGCAAAGTTGTATTTTTTACAACACTTGCAATTCCCGAATGAATGTTATTTTCATTAATATTAAATCCGCTTTCATTTAATACATCAACAGCTTTTAAAGTTGTTACAATATTTTTTGCCTGATAAAATCCTAAAAGTTCAGATTGCAGATTTTGAATTGTTAATTCCTCATTTTTTAATACATCCATTACAAGCTTCTGGTTTTTATAATTCAAATTTTTTATTTCAAATTCTTCATCGGCAAAATATATCGGAGAATTATTGGCATCAGCTTTTTTAATAAAAATATCCTCAATTTCTTCCTGTGTTTCGCCAATTACAATAGGAACAGACGGCTTGATAATTCCTGCTTTTTCCTTTGCAATTCTTTCAATTGTACTTCCGAGCAGATTTGTATGGTCGATGCTTATGTTAGTTATCACAGATACAATAGGAGTTAAAACATTCGTTGAGTCGAGACGTCCACCCAAGCCGGTTTCGATTACCGCAATATCAACTTTTTCATCATAAAAATATTTTGCTGCCAACCCGAATGCCATTTCAAAAAACGATGGTTTTATTTTTTCAAATTCGGTTTTATTTTTTTCAATAAAATCAACAACATATTTTTCGGGAATTTCCTTGCCATTAATTTTAATTCTTTCGCGAAAATCTTTCAAATGAGGCGAAGTGAATAATCCGGTTTTTAATCCTGCTTCCTGCAAAACCGAAGCAAGATAATGCGATACCGAACCTTTACCGTTTGTTCCTGCAATATGAACCGACTTGAAATTATTCTGCGGGGTTCCAAGAAAATTGCAGATGTCAATAGTGTTATTCAAATCAGTTTTGTAGGCATTAATACCCACCCTTTGATACATCGGAAACTGATTGTAAAGATACTCGAGTGTTTGCTGGTAATTCATAGAAAACATTCAGTTAGAAATTAAAATGTTTGTGGTTTGTTATTTACAGTTTTTTCTGGAAGCTCATGGCTCATAGCTCGTAGCTTTATTTATTTTGGATTTTGAACATCTCAATTCAGAATGAAATGATAAGTTATTGAACCCTTTTGTTCTTCGGGTGCATCGGGCTTTGAGGAGAATGTAGTTTTCAAAGCTGCTTCTTCCGCTCTTTTCCAAAGAGTCGCATTTGTGGTTGTAGTGCCTTTGCTGCTTGCTCTCACCCTTATAACTTTTCCCTCCCTGTTAACAACAATTTCAACAGTTACAACTCCCGATTCCTGAATATCATATTTTGGTTCGGGTAAATATTTTTTTGTGCGACCTTCGAGTTTATATGAAACACCGTGACCTTTTCCGGAACCTATACCATTTCCTTCACCGTTGCCTATTCCGCCGCCTTTTCCGGGACCAGTTCCATTACCTCCACCACCGTCTCCTTTATAATTTTTCGAATAAATTGTTCCACCCGGTTTCCCCTGGTCGCCTGGTTTTCCGGTTTCTCCTTGATTACCTCCTTTATTCTTTTTCCATTTCGAAAAGTCGGCATTCGGATTTAATTCAGTTTCCTTGTTTTCATCTTTCTTTTTTTTATTTTCGTTCTTTGCGATTACAGTGTTTTTTTTCGAATTTTTATTATTATCATTTTTGATAATTGTTGATTCATCATTGCTTTCCTGAGTTATTAATTTTTCACTTTTTTCTTTTGATGATTCTGTAACCACAGGTTTGCTAAATTCGGGAGTATTAATCTGGTCGGATTGAATAATGCCCATGCCTTCATTGGAATTACCCAGATTAACTTCTATTCCGAGTCCTCCCCCACCTCCACCCTCATCGGGAAATGGAGGAATTGAAGTGCGAAAAACAATAAATATAAATATCCAAAGCAGCAACAAGCAAAAAAACATTGTTCCCATTGCTGCAATAATTTTCCTGTTTTTTAATATGAAATCAACTTTTTCAGCCATTTGTTCCTTTTGTTGCTAAAATCATTCTCACTTTTAATTTATTTCCTATTTGCAAAACATTCACTAAATCCTGAACTGTAAGAACATTATCAACTCTCAAAACAACTGTTGCATCCTGCGTTTTTTTCAATTCACCTATTAAAACTCCTTCGAGATTTTCGAACCTTATTTCAGTATTGTTTACGTAATACCTAAGGTCTTTTGTTACAGAAATAGTGATTTCTTTTTTATATTTCTTCTCAACATTTTTTGCATTCGGAAGAGTAAGATTAATTATACTCGGATTTAAAAGTGTTGACATAATAAGAAAGAACAGCATCAAAAAAAACATTATGTCGTTCATGGATGCTGTACTCACCTCAGCACTATATCTGGATTTTTTTCTTAATTTCATTCTTTATTTTTTTAACTAAAAACTGAAAACTCTAAACTAAAAACTATTTTGTAGGTTCTTGGAGTAAATCAATAAATTCAATTGCATTTTTTTCGAGACGGTGAATCATTTTATCGAGCATTATATTAAGCCAGTGGTAACAAATAAATGCCAAAATGCCAACAGTTAACCCGGCAGCACTTGATACCATTTTTGTATATAAACCGGCGGAAACAGTTCCTATACTAACATCTCCGGAAAGTGAAATATCATAAAATATTTTAATAACACCGATAATTGTACCAATAAAACCGAACATTGGCGCAATACCCGCAACTATTGAAAGTATTGCAAGATTTTTTTCCAATTGATAAATTTCAAATTTTCCCACATTTTCTATTGCCTCTTCGATTTCTTTCAAAGGTCTGCCAATACGTGAAATTCCTTTTTCAATCATTTTTGAAATCGAACTTGTTGAACCTTTGCAAAGTGCTCTTGCCGAATCAATTTTTCCTTCGTGAATAAATTCGCGTATGCCGCTCATAAAGTTCTTTTCTACCATGAGTGCTTTTTTGATTGTTATATATCTTTCAATAAAAACATAAATTCCTATTATAAGCAACAAAAATATCGGAATCATAATAGGACCGCCTTTCATAATCAAGCTGAGCAATGATAGTTCGTCAACTTTTGGAGTTGTTGCAACTTGCGGAACTGCTTTAACAACGGTATCTGTCACTGTATTAATCTGTAATAAAAAATTTAATATCATTTTTATAAAGTTTTAGTTAATATATATGTCTTATACTGAAATAGGTTGACCATTTTTCGTTAAATATATTTTACAAAATTAGCACTAAATTCCGAAACATTGATAACTTATTAAAAAACCTTTGAGAGTTTTTTAAAAGTTGT
>JBAZBZ010000074.1 GCA_041671145.1 Bacteroidales bacterium
AAAATTGGTTACCCAGAATCGTCCTGTCCATGAAGCAAAAGTTGAAGCTACAGCTTTAAGCCAATATTCAAAATTTTTATTTTTTAGTTCGCGTGAAGCAATTATCATTTGATTCACAGATTTCCTTACTCTCATTCTCCATTTTCTTATGCCAGGTATTAAAAAAATCCACGACAATAACGATTTTATTGTATGAGGATTTACAAACAAAGCATAGCAAAGTATAATGGAATAAACAAAAGATATGGTGTATCCTATTAACAGCAAATATGACAAGCCGTATTCGAAAGCATAAACATTAATATTTTCTACTTTAAAAATGCGGTCGTAACCGATGCTGAAAAATAAAATCGGCACCATTGTTATATAAAACAATTCGTCGAGAAGAATTGATACTAAAATAATAGCCGTACTTTTTCCTGCATTTATTCCTTCTTTATATAGAAAAAAAACCGCAGGACCAACTCCACCAATAATAGGCGGGGAAAGAGCTGAGCTGAATTCCCACAAAATAATCACATCAAAACTTCTTCGCCACGATAATTTATAATCGGTAAGAATGCGTATTCGCCACATATAAGCAATGTCTCTCACTGCCATCATCATAAATGCAATTATTATAAACAGCAATGCCGTCCCCGACCACTGGAAGAAAGAAAAAGTATCATTATTAAAGTCTTTGTATAGAAAAAAAGCGACAACTCCCATTCCAATGAGCATAGGATAAATTATGCGTCTGGGTTTTAATGCCTTCAATGATTTACTCTCATTAACTCTTGCCATACAAAAAATTACTTTCTGCGAATATAAAAATATTATTTCAGTAGTGGAGATTATTGCCAAAAATTCTTAATAATTTAAAAAAAAGAATATTTTTATTTATATTTGAGTTGGATTTTTTAAAAAAATAATGGCTATTTCTTTTTGCAATAGAATATTGAAACTTTTTTTTATCATGCTCTTGGTCTTATTATATCATTACTCTTCATCACAGGAAACCCGGCAGCAATATAAAAACGATTATGTGCAGGACACAAACAGAATAAATCGTTCAAACCGCTTTGTTACCGGAGGCAATATCGGAGTTCAGGTAGGAAGCTACACTTTTGTTGACATATCACCGACATTAGGTTACAAAGTAACAGAAAAATTTATTCCCGGAATCAGTATTTCATACAAGTATTTGCGATATGCCGATATGCAGAATGAGTTCGAAACAAACATTTATGGAGGCAGCATATTTTTCAGATACCTGATTTTAGAAAATGTTTTTGCGCATGTAGAATATGAATTACTTAATTTCGACAGACAACTATTTGACCCTTATAAACCCCCGAGAAGAATAAATATTGAAAACTTATTAGTTGGTGGCGGTTACAGGCAGGAAATATCAAACAATTTTTATACTAATTTGCTTGTGCTATGGAATTTGAATGAAACATATTATACTTTTTACACAAATCCAATAATACGAGTAAGTTTTGATATAGGGTTTTAATTTACGATTAAGTTCATTCCGGTAAAAAAAACGAATATTCACATCATATTTATAAAATGCTTCTCATTGCTGACAGCGGCTCCACAAAAACCAACTGGTGTTTAATTAATAATAAAAATAAAACTTTTTATTTCTCATCCACTGGATTGAATCCGTATTTCATTGGTTCCAGTGAAATAAAAAAAGAGCTAAGAAAAAGAATAATTCCATTTGTTGAATCAAAAAAAATTAATGAAATATTTTTTTATGGAGCAGGTTGTTCAGTTCATAAGAAATGTGATATCGTAAAAAATGCTTTAAATGAGCTTTTCCCCTCTTCATATATTGAAATAAATTCCGATTTGCTTGGTGCTGCGAGAGCATTGCTTGGCAACAAGCCAGGTATTGCCGGAATACTCGGCACCGGCTCTAATTGCTGTTATTACGATGGAAAAAAAATAAAACAAAAAATCATTTCGCTTGGTTTTATTTTGGGAGATGAAGGTAGCGGTGCAGATATTGGAAAAAAATTCATCAAATCATATCTTGAAAATAAACTTCCCTCTGACATAAAAGCAATTTTTGAAAAAAACTTTCATTTGTCAACCGTTGAAGTGCTTCATTTTATTTACAATAAAAGCCATCCCAGCAAATTTCTTGCATCATTTGTTCCGTTCATTTCAGAAAATATCAAAAACGATTTTCTTTACAATATTGTTCACACTTCTATCACAGAATATTTCAAAAATCAGGTTATCACAATGTCTGATTTCAAAAACAGAAAGTTCAGCTGCATAGGTTCAATAGCTTTTGCTTTCAAAGATATTGTTTCAAAAACCGCAAAAGAAAACAACATCAACCTTAACAAAATAATAAAGGACCCGGTGCCGGAACTAATAAATTTTCACTTGAAAAAAACATCTGTGAAGTAAAAACGAATTAGTTAAAAGGGAATTTTAATTTTCCCAAAGTTCATTACTTTCATTGATATTACTTCTATTCAATCAATTGAAACATTTTTTCGTAATTAAAGTATAATATTAATTATATTAACATTAAGTTACTATTATGAAAAAACTAATATGCATAATTATAATTATAACATCTTTTTGCAACATTTCAACTGCACAATGGCTGCAAACGAGCGGTGTTGAAGGCGGAAACATTAAATGTATGACATATTGCGGAGAAGACCTCTTTGCTCTCACAGAAGAAGGAATTTTCGCATATCGACCTGTGGAAAATATATGGAAAGTCCTTAATATTGAAGGCGTTGATAACAGTGAGATAGCTTTTATTACTTCTTTAGGCAAAACTGTTTATGCCGGAACAAAAAGAGGATTATACCGTTCAATTGACCTCGGAGAAACATGGAGCCAGACAAATAAAGGGTTTCCAAGAAACCAGGCGGTTATTGCAATGTGCCAACTCGGAAATATTTATTTTGCCGCCACAGGTGAAAGTGTTTATCTATCATCGGATAATGGCACTCAATGGAAAAACGTAAGAAACAATTTGCCTTCAAATATTTACATAAAAGCAATGGTTATAATTAGTGGAAATATTTACATCGCCACTTATGGAAAAGGAATTTTTGTAACACAGAATAATGCTGATAACTGGGAAGATATAAATGAAAATCAGGAAACAAACAAATTCTTATCTCTTGCTGTTAGCGGTTCAACTTTATATGCAGGTTCAAACCGCAAAGGTATTTATATGCTAAGCAACGGAAGCAAAACACTCATAAGCATAAACAGCGACGAAACGAAAAAATTAAGTGCTAATGCAATTGTCGTTATAGGAAGTAGCATCTACATAGGAACTGAAAAGGGCATATATATAACACGGGATAATGGTTCTTCATGGACATACTGTGAAAATGGACTTCCCAATTTTCCGAAAGTAATATCGTTAATGTCAAAGGGAAGCACTCTGTATGCCGGACTTGAAACATCGGGAGTATATGAGTCGAACAACTATGGCGCCACATGGTCAAGCAAAAATACGGGATTAAAAATGAATAAAATTTTTGTTTCATCATTAATAATATCAAATAACATATACTTTGCAGCTACCAATGGTGCCGGCGTTTTTATATCCAATACTAACGGCATGACATGGCAACCGGCAAATCAGGGTTTACCTCCGAGATTAAATGTAAAATCAATTGAGAAAAAAGATACAACTCTCTTTATAGGAACCGACAATGGTGTTTATTTCACAAAAAACAACGGTGAAACATGGCTTCACGCAAATCTTCCTGTTAAATTCATAAATTCGCTTATGGCAAAGGACAGCTTATTATACGCAGGGAGTGAACTTGGCATTTATGTTACAAAAGATAACGGCAAAAGCTGGACAAAAAAAGATTCGGGACTTGTAAACAGCAATATAACTTGCCTTGCCACACTCAAATCGAAGAAAAAAGATTTAATATTTGCAGGTACAAACGGAGGCGGAATTTATGTATCTTATGATTTGGGTAATCATTGGAAATACAAGGGGAACAGTACAATGCAAACCGCCACAATTTATTCTATAAATATCGTCAATAAAAATATATTCATAGGAACAAATATGATTTGCCTTTTGAAAAGCGGCAACTTAGGTAAAAGCTGGAAAAAAACAAACGAAGGACTGCCATCAAGAATACAGGTAAGGGGTTTTGCCATAGCGCCAAATGAGAACTTCTATTTATGCGGAAGCACTGGCTTTTATTATTCAAAAAACAAAGGAAAGTACTGGACGGAAACAAATATAGGAATACCGATAATTGACTTATATGCAATCACACTGTCTAAAGAAAATATTTTACTAGGTGGTGGAAAAGGTTATATCTATTATCAGAAAATATTTTAACAACTATATGCACCAATTGACAGAAATATCGGGAATTTTAATTTCATATTTATTGGGTTCTATTCCTTTTGCTGTTTTAATAGGAAAGTTATTTTATAATACTGATGTTCGAAAGCAAGGAAGCGGCAACAGCGGCGCAACAAACACACTGCGTATTCTCGGTGTAAAAGCGGGGATTATAGTGCTGCTCCTTGATATACTTAAAGGATACGCATCAGTAAAACTCGTTTATTTACTTGCAATTCACAATCCCTCATCGGAAGAATTTGCAAACCTCCAGATTTTATACGCTCTTGCAGCACTTATGGGGCACATATTTCCTGTTTATATAAAATTCAAAGGAGGCAAAGGAGTTGCAACATTAACGGGA
>JBAZBZ010000075.1 GCA_041671145.1 Bacteroidales bacterium
CCGATTTTTCTGATACATCAATTGCAAAAGGAAAAAATAAAATATTTGAAATATATAATAAAATCAAGGCAGGTGAAAGCTTTGAAGAATTGGCAAAAAAATATTCGGAAGATAAAAGCTCGGCAGTAAAAGGAGGAGTAATGGCTCCTTTCGCCACCGGACGTATGGTGCCTGAATTTGAAGCTGCATCATTTGCGTTAAAAAATAAAGGTGATATTTCAGAACCAATAAAAACGGATTATGGCTGGCATATAATTAAAAAAATTGACCTTAAACCGCTTCCTTCATTTGAAGATGCCAAAGCCGATATAAAAGCAAAAATTCTAAAGGATGTACGCTCAGAACTTCCCAAAAGAAACCTGATAAATAAAATTAAAAAGGAAAATAATTTCGTTGAATATAAAAAGAACTTGTCTCCTTTTTACACATTGCTTGATACAACATACTTTCAGGGAAAATGGAATGCCGAAAAAGCTGATAACCTAAAGGAAGTTTTATTTAAACTCGCAAATAAAAATTATACTCAAAAAGATTTCGCAAAATATCTGGCAGAACATCAGGTAAGCAGAGCTCCAGGTTCTTTTGAAGTTATAGTAAATAATCAGTTTGAAAAATATGTTGACGATGCCACAATTGAACATGAAAACAGCAAGCTCGAACAAAAATATCCCGAATTTAAAAACCTTATGAACGAATACCGCGATGGCATTTTGCTTTTTGAACTTACTGATAATAAAGTATGGTCGAAAGCAGTTAAAGATTCTGTGGGATTAAAAGATTTTTATGAAAAAAATAAAAATAAATATACTTGGGAACAAAGAGTTGATGCAACAATTTATACCTGTGCTACTGAAGATGTTTCAAAAAAAGTAAGAGAACTTTTGAAAGATAAAAAAGTAGAAAGCGACATTTTAAATGAAATAAATAAAAATTCGCAACTGGAACTTAAAATTGAAAACGGCAAATACTCAAAAGGTGAGAATAAAGCAATAGACCTGATTCAATGGCAAGAAGGCATATCAAATAATATTGAAGTTTACAAATCAAATGTTTTTGTTGATGTTCATAAAATTTTACCTTCTGAGCCAAAAACTTTAGCTGAAGCAAAAGGTCTTGTTACCGTTGATTACCAAAATGTACTTGAAAAAGAATGGATAGAACAACTCCGAAAAAAATATCCTGTTACGGTTAATAAAGAAATTCTGTCTACTATAAAATAAGTTGGTTTTTATAAAAAACTTTGCGCCTTTGCAGCTAAAGTAAATCTAAAACAGCTTCATTTGTTTAGGTTTATCCTTATCATTCTTTTTATTTTCTGATTTGTTTTTTTCTTCAGGTAGTTGTTTAATGATTTTTTTTATATTTTCTTCCTTAGCAGGTTTTTTAATTTGTTTGATGGGTATTTCTAATTCTTTAATTGTTTTTTCTTCAACAGGTTTTTTCTTTTCTTTTTGAGGAATTATTTCTTTTTTTTCTTCATTGGTTTTGATTTCTTCAACGGGTTTTACTTTAGGTTTCAGTGGTTCAATAAACGCAACCTGATTTATTGTAAAATTGCTAAGACGTTTTCCTTTTGCTTTATAACCCTTCACATCAATAAATTCTGCTGCATTTATTTTTTCATTTGGTTTTTGTTTTCCTTTTTCTTTTCTGAAATTAATTTCCACACGCGGATAATCGTCGGCTGAAATGCCCACCAAATAAGAATTTTCGGTTTCACTTATAAAGCTTACTTTTTTGTCAGTAGGTTCAATTAAAAATCTTTTCATGAAAAAATATTTCTGTTCGCCATCGTAATAAACGGCTGTAAATATTTTCTGTGATTCAAATTTTTCAATATAAATCAGGTCATCGTCGAAGTGGGTTGTCAAATCGAAACTTGTCAGTTTATAATGCCCCGATTGCATTATTGTAAGAATTTTTTCGCCTTCATTAAAGGAGCCAAGATATTTTCCGTACTTATCGGTATTAAGTCGTTTTATTGCCTCATCAAACCATATATCAAGCGAGCTGAGTGTTGAACTTCCGGCTTCTTTCAATACAATTTTATGAATTGCGAACTTCGTCAGAATATTTCCAATGGAATTTCTTCCTTTAATCAATAGTGTTGAAAAATCAAAATCAAAAACCGTAATTCTGAGTTTAGGACGAGGTTTAATGTGAACAGTAATTGTTTCAGCTTCGCCATTAGGATTTACAGTGAAATACAAAACCTTGCTGCCATTGGTTCCTTTTGTCAGATTATATTCCTTATCTCTTGTAACACCGACAACCGAAAACCGCTTTACCATAATTTTGCCTTTGAAACCATCGCTGTAAATCATATTGTAAACGGTGCGTTCGTCATTTCTTTTGAAAACAGCAATGTGAATAACATTTGTACCTACATAAAATTTTTCAGAAACTTTTGATACAATAAAAGTCCCATCATCCCTGAAAACAATTATTTCATCTATGTCGGAACATTCGCAAACAAGCTCGTCTTTTGTAAGCGATGTACCAGCAAATCCATCATTCTTATTTATATAAAGTTTTTGATTTGCAACTACAACACTTGCGGCTTCAATGGTATCAAACACTCTTATTTCGGTTTTTCTTTCTTTTCCTTTTCCGTATTTCTTTTTTATTTGCCTGAAATAATTTATTGCATAATCTATAATATGTGCAAGATGATTTTTTACTTCATCAGTATTTACCTTTATTTTTTTTATTTCTTCATTTGCTTTTATAGAATCGAATTTCGAGATTCTTTTTATTTTTATTTCTGTAAGCCGTGCAACATCTTCATCGGTAACATCTCTTTTCAGTTGTTTTCTGAAAGGAACAAGTTTTTTATGTATTGTCTGAATGACCGATTCCCAAGTTTCGCAATTCTCAATAAATCTGTAAATTTTATTTTCTATAAATATTTTTTCCAGAATGGAATAAAACAACTGCTCTTCAAGTTCACGTTTTATTATTTCAAGTTCTTTTTTAAGTAAATCAACTGTTCTTTGCGTTGAAATTTTCAATATTTCGGAAATACCCAGAAATTGAGGTTTATCATTTGAAATCACACAACTGTTAGGTGAAACCGAAACTTCACAATCGGTAAAAGCATATAATGCGTCAATTGTTTGGTCGGGAGAAATACCAGGTGCAAGATGAATAAGAATTTCAACAAATTCGGCAGTATTGTCTTCAATTTTGCGGATTTTAATTTTTCCTTTGTCATTAGCATTAACAACCGAATCAATAAGCGAAGTAGTTGTGCAGCCAAAAGGTATTTCTTTTATTACTAATGTTTTTTTATCAAGCTGTGCAATTCTTGCTCTTATTCTGATTTTGCCGCCTCTTAAACCGTCATTGTACTTTGCAGTATCTATAAGTCCGCCCGTCAGAAAATCGGGATATATCGTCGGAATTTGTCCTTTCAGTATTTCTATTGACGCATCAATAAGTTCGTTGAAATTATGCGGTAAAATCTTGGATGCAAGCCCCACTGCAATACCCTCAACACCCTGAGCAAGCAATAATGGAAATTTTACGGGAAGCGTTACAGGCTCTTTGTTCCTGCCGTCGTACGAAGTTTTCCATTCGGTAACTTTTGGATTAAAAACAATATCAAGGGCAAGATGTGATAGTCGTGCTTCGATGTATCGGGCTGCCGCAGCGTTATCGCCTGTAAAAATATTTCCCCAGTTTCCCTGTGTGTCAATCAAAAGGTCTTTCTGTCCCATTTGCACAAGAGCATCACCTATTGAAGCATCGCCATGAGGGTGGTACTTCATTGTGTGACCTATGATGTTGGCAACTTTGTTATATCGCCCGTCATCGAGTTCCTTCATTGAATGAAGCAAACGGCGATGTACGGGTTTTAAACCATCGTCAATATGAGGAACGGCTCTTTCGAGAATAACATACGAAGCGTAATCAAGGAACCAGTTCTCGTACATCCCTGAAAGGTGAGTAATGTTGCGTATATCTTCGGCGTGCTGTTCTATTTCTTCAATATTGTCGGGCATTTTCTTTTTCCGGAAATTCTAAAAATTTTATTAAGAAGCAGCAAATTTATAAAATTTGAAAATGCAATTTAATAAAAGTTGTGATTTTTTTTTTAACACTGATATTCCTTGTAAAATAAGAGGTTGTTGAATTAAGATGTATGATGTACGAATGATTACTATTTAAGAATTCAAAGATTGAAAAATTAAAAGAGCAAATAAAAATATCATCTATCGAACACTGAATTTCGAATAGCGAAAATAAAAAATAAAAAAAACCCTTGTATTCCCTCTCGAGAGTAATGGCACTAACATAAATAAAAAAGTATTATATTTGACCTATAATTAAATCAAAAAAAGATAAAATGAAACAAAATAGGTCATTAGCAATAAGTACTATGATACAGGATTGCCAGAA
>JBAZBZ010000076.1 GCA_041671145.1 Bacteroidales bacterium
TCTATTATTTTTTGTGTTTGTTCTTCGCTTTCGTCAACTCCTATTATTATTGAACGACTCATACTATCGTAATATATTTCTGCTTTTGTTGTTGCCAGCATTGAAGCGAAGTGGCTTTTTACAACTTTTACCAATGAGTTTAAATTTCCTGTGCGGTCTTTGTATATGGTAGAACTGCTTATTACTCCTGCACTCTGCAACTCCCTGAATGCATACTGGGCTTCTTCGTCCAAGCCGTCGTAGTCCTGAATGAGCATCAATTTGTCCACAAGTTCTTCTTTGGTGTAGTGATAAAATGATTTGCTCGTCACCCTTGTCATTGACATCACATCTTCAGGGGGGAAGCATTGTCCGATTGTATTTATTAAATGACTTTTCCCTGATCCGCTTGTTCCTTGTATTAATGAATGAAGCGGGTAATTCATTTTATAGGTTGATGCGATTATGAATAATAATTTTCTTGTGTTTTCTTCACCAACTACTCCTGCCTGTTCAATCAGCTTGTCTATTTTGCTTATTAAGTCAGGACTTTTAAGAAATTCAATAATCTGTTTTTCTTTTTCAGGTGCTATTTGCAAAAAATTACGCCTTATTTTGTATTCATTTTTTATTTGCTCCAGTTGTTGCTCCCGATATTTTTCAAGTTCATCTGTGAGTTGGAGCAATTCTATTTCGATTTGTTCGGGGTTTTGGCAAAAGATATCGGCGACTTGTTCTGCGAGGTATCGTAAAGATTCTCTTTCGTATAAATCAACTTTTGTCCTTTCTTTTCTTCCTGTGGTTTTTTCTTCTATAATGAGGGTTGTTCTGAGTGTGCTTAAATCCTGCGTTAATGAACCAAGAATGTAATAATTATTGAATTCGTTTCGTAGCAGTAGTTTGCCGTCATATATAGATTCAATAGTTAATTTTCTGTTTTCAATTATTTTAGGTTCCGGATTTGTTATTTGTTCTGTGTCCGGAATTATTGTTTTTGTTTCTTTCTGTATTTTTTCAACTGCAGTTTCTTCTTTAATTGATGTTTCGGGAACGGACAGGGAAGTGTCGTTTGCTTCTGTATAATCAATATCTATTGTATTGCTTAATTTTTCCTTTACTGCTTCACTGCCGTTTTTTATGAAAATTTCGTGCAATGTTTCATCTTCGAGGCATACTCGTTTTATTGGTATGTTTCCGATTATGGCTCTCAGGTCTTTTATTTCGGTTTTCATAATTCTTTATTTTTTAGTTATGAAAATTATTTCCTGTAATTGTTTGAGTTTTGAAATAGCATCAAAGTGTTGTTGTTTGAATTTATTATCAAATAATGAAATCACAGCTTCGTTTTCTTTGAGTGTTTTTGATTCAAGAACTGTCGCTGTTTCAAGTGTTGTCGGAGCAATAAACAGCTTTATTGTTGTTATGCTCGGATAGTTGGGATAAATTCCGTCATTGTTTAAATATTCAGTTTTTCCAGTTTCTACTGATATTGCGTGAAAATTTACTACCTCATTGTTTTCATTTTTCAATGGAAATATTATTGAGTAATTCCCGAATATTTTATATGCTTGTTGTCCTTTGTTTGTGGGGGAATTACTTTTAGTGATAAAACCGATACTTTCAAGCTCGTCTTTAAATTGTTGTTCTTTTCTGTGGTGTATTTGTCCTGAGTTAAATCCCGCTCCTGTTATTTCAGTGCTTAATTTTCTTTTCTGCATCCATTCTTTTGGGGCTACCGCATTACAGCTTTTTATGCCCGTGATAAAACTTTTATAAAGTTTTCCGATCATTGCCTTGTTTTCGGCTGTGTTTGTTGTCATTTCTGCATTTTCCATTTGTTTGAGTTTTATAAACCCTTGCCTGATAGTTGATATATTCTGCATTTGGCAAGGGTTTGCGTTATTTTCAACCAAACATCCGACAATTTGTTTAGAAAAACAACCTATATTTGCTTTATTTTGCACTGTTATCAATGGCTTTAGAGTGTTTTGGTGTTTTGTTTTTTCTTAACTTCTTTTGTGTCTTTTTTAAGTGCTTCCTCGCATACAACATAAGCCAGATAATGCAGGTCGTCAAAATTCAAATGCCTGTTTGAAGAAGCTTTAAAAAATGAAATAACATCTGTTGTGTTATTACATTCTGTCTTTAAATTAGTTGTTTCCATAATTTAATAGTTTAAAGGGTTTGTATTATTTAATTTAAACTGAATTGTTGGGGTAAATCAATTGAAACTCCGTGTTCTTTTATAATAGGTAATGCCCATTTATTAAGTATATCTTCAAGTAAAATATTAAATTGTGATTGCGATTCATGAAGCTTGCAGATATTACTTAATATTTTATTGTAAATTATTTCTGCTTCTTTCTCTGAAATCCCTCCCGCTATTGCAGGTTGCATGATTATAAAAATCAGTTCTGCAATTCTTGTCGTTGCTTCGTTTTGTATTCTTTCATTCATATTGTTTTGTTTAAATTATTCAGGTAATTAGAATGTATTGCAAAAATTATTTTATAAACTTCAACTAATGAAGTTTTAATAAAAACCGCATTGCTTTGTTTATTATCAACAATGACATAGCAATCGTTAAAGTCGGTATAGAGCTGAATAAAATCCAACTCTCGTATTTTTTTAAAATTGATTTTGAAAAAATCATTATGCTTTGGATTCATGTGTGGATTATATTTAAAATTTCAAATACGGTTTAAATAAAAAGATACCGGAGTAATCCAGCTACATGGCTTTGAAACAACTTAGGATTGTGGAAAAGTTGATTGACAGGAACTACGAGAGGGTTTATACTGAGCTTGTTGGGGCTCAGTATTAGTTCTTTCGTAGTTCCTGTTAGCCACTAGCCGTGCGTTAACAAGAAATGGAGGACTTGGTCCTCTGATTAAAACCTCTGTTGTTTGTTGCAATAGGGGTTTTTTTCTTGAATAATTTTTTTGCTTCATTTTTTTTATTTATTTTTATGTAATAATGTTGAACATAACATCAGCTAATTTTGCAAAATTAAATTGTTTGCAAAACACATAATAATCAATGTTTCCACGCATTTTTAGTTATTAAAAAATTCTTTGTTTTTTTTCGTGGTAATTTAGGTATCAAAAAAACCTCGCATTTTTTGCGAGCATTTTTTGTTTTGAAAATTTTACTTTAGTTGCGTATTTTTGAGAAAAAACTGATATGGATACAAAATCAAATAACAGGGGATTATCATTAGCGTTAATCCCTCTTGGAATAGCAATAAACATAGGGATAGGATCTTTAGTATATGCGCTAAAACTCCCTATATACCTTGATGCCATCGGCACGATACTATTAACTTTATTGCTTGGTTGGAGGGCTGGCGTTATTACAGGCGTATTAGGTTTTGCCCTTACATCATTGCTTATAAATCCTCTTGCCATATATTTTATATGCACACAGGCGGTAATTGCTGTATATGTGCATTTACTCGCAAAAAGAGGCGCTTTCAGCAATGTTTATAAAACAATATTTACAGGCGTAGGAATGGGCGTAATTGCCGCAATATTCAGCGCTCCGGTGATAGTTTATTTATTCGGCGGATTAACAGGAAACGGAACGAGCTTAATTGTTGCTTATATGCTTGCAAGCGGAAAAACAATAATTAATTCTGTTTTACTGTCAGGATTCAGCATAGAACCAATTGATAAAACCATACAATGTCTGCTCGCATTATTTCTTTTAAAAAGCGTTCCTAAAAGTATTTTAAACAAATTTCAATCGGGAAGCCTGAAGGAAAACAAGTTTATTTCATAATATCAGATTTCTGCTGTTTCAAATTTTCATAATTTTAATAAAAAAGACAAGACCGGCTGACTAGTCAGCTTGACTTGTCTTTTGGGGGTTCGGGGCACTCCCCGACAAGATAGCGTGTGGACTGTCTCACCCAAGTGGACAGTCCACACGCTATCTTGCTAATACGATGCAGATGATTAAAATTATTATTTCAGAGCAGGGGATTGAACTTTCTTATTCATGATTTTTCTTTTCTTTCAAAGCGGATTTTGAACTGTGGACAGTCCACTTTTCGCTAAAAATAATAAACTATTGCTGAATTTTTATATTGGTATTTAATTTTTTCAAAAATGTTACTATAAATACAGCCAATAATAATACAAATGGCAATAATGTTATTTTTAAATGAAGAAAATAATAGAACAAATTAAATTTTTGTAAAAATACAAATAGTAAAAAACCAATAAAACTAAATATTCTTAATAAAATCAAATCCCTCTTATTTGGATATTCCGAGCAAAGTAGACCACCTATTTCGCAGTAAACTGTGCCACCAAAACTGATTGTCCCATTGAAGTCATTTCTCTGCTATTTTTCATTAATACAAATATAGTTTATTTTATCATTTAC
>JBAZBZ010000077.1 GCA_041671145.1 Bacteroidales bacterium
GACGGATAATTTTAAGTCGAAATTAACTTTTTCGTAGTCTTTTTTTCGACAGGGTTGAGTCTTGAGTTTTGTCATTGTTTCCGTTTTATTGGTTAATTTTTAGTCAACCGATTTTAGGAAATGACAGTTCTATCTCTTGCATCTAAATATGTGGCGTTACCTGTAAGACGATTAACAAATGCTCCGTATGCAATTCGACTAGCAGCGTCTCTTCCGATTCCGGTAACAGCAAATGGTGTACCTACATCATTTATTCCTGTTCCACCGTCACAAAGCAAAAAATACCAAAACCACAATACTCCTGCATTTGCATGCCTAACTCCGCTTGTACTCCAGTATAAGCCACAGTAAGTATCAGGGCATTGTGACGCATTAGGATTAGATAAAGTTTTTGTCACGGTAGGATGTATTTCTTCTCCTATTGTCCAGTCAGAATTTCCATTAGGATTCACAGTAAGGTCTATTGTAGCTCCCATAATATCACAAAATCCTTCATTTAATGCACTTGACTCATCGGTGCCATTATGTAATCCCGAAGAGTATAATAATACTGCATGACTAAACTCATGCCCCATAACTGCTAATGTATAATAACGTCCAATTGTACCATTACCTCTTCCAAATCCAAAAATATCCCCAATTCCAGTACCAGGACTATAATAACCTGCTGGCCCATCTTCTACGAAAGTATTTATTCTTCCGTGTGTACCATCAAAACTATTTCTCCCAAATCTGTTTAAGTAAAAATCATATACTTGTTCCATACCCCAGTGTGCATCAGTTCCGTTCTCAGTACCAAAAACAGGAGGAGGATTGAAATTGTTAGATAAAGGGAAATTAACTGTTGAATTTAAAAATGGAATACGATTAAAATATCCTGTCCCATATATATAAAAACTCGTTTCAATATTTCTTGGTTCATCTATAAGTGAAAAAGGTTGGCCAGTGGCAGGTTGGGAGCATCTAATATTTCTATTATTTCCATAGTAAAACGTTTCTGCTGTTCCCGGGAAATCTATTGAATATATTTTATTTTCTTTATATAAAACAATACCATTCATTGCACTAACATAAACATCCTCTACTTTATGTGGCGTAACTGATCTAATATTAAATTTATAACAAAGAATTAAACTACCAGATGCAACATCAGCATTTTCGGGCAAATAAACCAATTCTGCTTTTGGATAATATGTCGCATTGGTGTCTCCCGTTATGATTTTCAAATCTTCTTCTAATGCCGATACCTGCCACATATAAACCATAGCATTAAAATCAGCTAAAGCAGCAGTTAATGCTGTGCTTTCAGAAATTGTTGGCGAATTTGAATTTACGGCTGCATAAGTTAAATCACCATTCATTGCTCCAACTTCGCCATTAATTGAATGTGCAACATACATTGTGAGTGCTATGGGTATATTGTTATACAACTGCATATATCTATGATGTGTTACACCTATATTATCTGTTTCAACTTTTATTAAGTTGAAACTAATTTCTGATGAAAAATTAAAATTTGTTTCCATCCAATTTATAAAATTTGCTGTGTCAATTTCATTTCCTCCACTCATTTTTACATACGAAGGAGCCAGATTTTTGTGTTTGTAAATAACTGTTTCGGTTCCCGGTATTTGAGCTTTAATTGTAAAGCTAAGTCCTGTAATTATTATTGCAAACAGGGTTGCAATTAAATTTTTCTTTTTCATAAATAATAGGTTTTAATATTGATAATTTAGTTAATTTGTTCTATTCTATAATTAATTTTTCTATTCTGAAATTTTCTTTATTGTATAACTTTACTATATACATACCTTTTGCGAAATTGCCCACATCAATAATTACTTTATCAGTTGCGTAGTTGCAATCTCTTCTTAATATTGCTTTGCCTGTTATATCAATAATTTCAATGTAACCTAACCTTTCTTTATTTTTTATTTCAATCGTAATTAATTCCATTGCAGGATTTGGATACACAGAAACTAAAGGTTTTTTATAATTCTGATTTATGTGTGTTTGCGGGCTTTCCAATCCCATCTCGGTGCAACTTACGGACGAGCAAAAACTTGGGTCTGTCATAGAACATATTTTCATCCAGCCATATAGCGTATCTAATGGGTTAATAATTCTAAAACCTAAATATCCGCAATCAGGCCATTTAATGCCGCTACCATCAATGGTATAATCATACCAGTTGCCAGAATAAGTATATGGAGGATAAGGCGGACCATTCCAACTACTTGTCCGAATTGAGCGAAAATAAATGCCGTTTGGTCCACCTACAAGTGATGTCCAGTTTCCAGTTGCGGAAATTTGATTTCCTAAATTGTATTTCTTAACGCCTTTGTTATCTGTACATATTTGTATATTTTGGTTCAATAAAAACGGGTAGGTTGAATATTCTTCCCCATCGTAAACAATACCTCCCGCAGCTAAAACCAAGTCATTAACTCCATCGTTATTTATATCAACGCTATCAAATTTAACTTGATTGATTGGAGGATAATATACAGCTGCTTGGATACCGGACAAAAGAATTTGCGGATTTTGCCCTGCATTAATTTGAGCAAAAGCACCTATTGCTGCTAAGAGCATAGTTGAGGTAAAAATTAGCTTTTTCATTATTGATTATTTTTTTATTATTTACTATTAATAAATATTTTTTAAAAAGGTAATCATTTCTATTTTATTTGAGAATATTCATTTTATCTTTTATCCCCTTTTTATTCCACTACCAAAGTAAAATCTTAAAAATTTAAAAGTCAAGTGCTTTTTAGAATTCGCCGGAACATTTTTAGTATCCGTATCACTTTATTTAGAATCTGTTAATTTTCTTCTCATTTTAAAATTGAATTTTCAATAAAAAAACGTGAAACGCCACTTAAACTCCGTTGTTGAGGTTCTACTAAAACCCTTGCCACAAAGTAAAGCAACGCTCACGTTCCCGTGAGCGCTTTGCTTACTTCCCCGTGACAATTTGATTAGTAGATTTCAACAACAGGGCTTATTCAGCTTGCGCTATATTTTAATTTGTTTTTTTTAAGTCATAATTTTTTTTATAGTCCCTACAAATGAAAAACTATTTTTTTGAAATTGCAAAATAAATCTTAAGAATTTTGTTGTAATAGTACTTTTTATTAAACATACTCACATTAAACAAACCCGGTTGTACCACGCTCGGCGAAGTCTTATGTGCTGGCTGTATTGTGCGTATGCTGACTTCGTCGTAATTAATTTGATAACCTGTTGTCATTTTTTATTCTTTTACAAAAATATTTTTTTGTGTTATCCGTCAGCTGACGGATAACTTTTACTTACGACGAAGTTACCTCTCACACTTTCCTTCACACAAAACTTCGCCGAGCCGCTTCTTTTTGTTTATTCACTAACTTTACGGCGAGCTGGGATAAATTATTTTAAAATTTTAATTAATTTATTTGTTTCTTATTTTGTAATAAAATTTAATTTTTTAGGATTTTGGCGGCTATCAAAAATATGTAATATAATTATGTTTTTTGGAGTCACTTTAAAAACTATATTATTGTTTTTATCAATAACCGAACGTCTTGAAGTTCTTCCTTTAATTGCAACCGATGTTTCAGGAAATCTTTTTAATCGTGAAATTGTTGAATTTAATAAATATAAAAACTTGTTTATTTCCTTTTCCGTCCAATTTTCTTCAAGGTACTCAATTACTTTAATCAGTGATTTAATCGCTATGGGCGTCCATATAACTTTTCTCATTTCAATTATAAGTATTTTCTAAATTTTTTCATTACTTCTTCATGAGGTATCATCTTGCAATTATTAACTTGCATTTCAGATTCAATAATCTCTTCTTGTATCTTCTTAGGCAAATCGTCCCACCAACTATCTTCAACGTTTTTGAAATTTTCAAGCTTATGAATTAGCTTAGGATTGCGAATATTAGCAATCCAGCTTATCAAATCTACTTTTTTTGTTTCAATATTCATATTTTTCATATATTTTTTATTTACAAATATACAAAATATTTTTATTATTTCAAAGGATGAAATTTATTTATTTATTCTCTCTGTTTATCTATTGGTGTATTCCATCGCACTTGCCTCGCTTTTTATCTTTTCCTGAAAAAATAATTTACAAATTGAAAGCACTGTGAGTGGCTTGTGCGTAAGCTTCCCTCTCGAGAGTAATGGCACTAACATAAGCTATTATTTGTATTTTTTGTATTTTCCTTGTTTAGTGATTCTTGGATATTTTCTCCATTTTTTTCGTTTTGGCAATATCTCCTTTCTTATTAATGCATTCAGT
>JBAZBZ010000078.1 GCA_041671145.1 Bacteroidales bacterium
CGGAATGTTGACAACTTTTAAAAAACTCTCAAAGGTTTTTTAATAAGTTATCAATGTTTCGGAATTTAGTGCTAATTTTGTAAAATATATTTAACGAAAAATGGTCAACCTATTTCAGTATAAGACACAGTGCTTAAATTATAGTAAGTGTTACGGTGAAAAGCGTTTGAGATATCGCTATCTGTGGCCGTCCACCAGTTAGCGTAGTTCCCAATGTTATTAAATGAACCATTAGGATAACGGCTGCCACCAGGAAGGGCTGTAAATCCTGTTTCGTTGGTTGCGCCGACATTAGGACTCGTCCAATGAATTGTGCCAGCTTCTTTTAGCTTTCCACCCGCACTACTAATTCCGAGATATGTTTCAAGCGTTGTCCATTCGGCATCGCTAGGTACATGCCATCCTAGTGGACATATTTTATGAGCATTGTTTACTGCATACCAATTATACAACCTACCATATGTAGAAGAATTGGAAGGGGTATTATTATAATCACTATATGCGCCTGTTGTTAAGTTATTCCATCCTGAATTATCTGTTACTAAAGGTATTAGAGTTCCATCGTTATATTTGGTGGTATTAAGGTTTTCTAACAACCAAACTTGTGTTCCTATAGTAACAATATGGTAAATATTGCCATCAATGTCGGTCTCTGTTAATCCCGTTGTAAGTGATACTTCATTACCGTATGCTGTTCCTGCGCTATTTATTGCATAGGACCTAACATAGTAAATGGTATTACCTGATAAACCTGTTATGGTGCCAGAAAAACTTCCAGCCCCACCTGCCATAGATTTTTTATAGTTTGAAACGGTTGGTGTTTGGCTGGTACTCCAACATACACCTCTTTCTGTTACTGATGCTCCTCCGTCAGAAGTAATATTACCGCCACAAACTGCTGTAGTTGCCGTAATAACTGTAATATTAGATGTTGTCAACTCAGATACTTTTGCTGTTGGATTGTTGTCATCTTTTTTATTTTTCTTACAACTACTCGCAAAAACCAATAAAGTGCCCATTATATATAATGAGCATAGCCAAATTTTGTTTTTATTTCTCATATTAGTTTGATTTAAAAAGGTTATACTATATTTTATTCTTATTTTCAAAATAAATTGTCAAAACAAATATTATATGATTAACAAATATACAAAAGATAATTCATAAGTCAACAGCATATTAGAATTCGCTGGAATATCTTTAGAATTCGTTTAAATTTATTTAGAATTCGTTATTTTTTTAAAAATAACAAATAACCAGTATGGTTTTTTAGGAGAAATAAATGCATTAAATATATCGCATAAAAAAGCCCAAACATTAAATTTATAATCATATTCAAATTGAAATTCACAGTTTGGGCACATTGTTTTTCTTTCATTCTTTTTAGTCCAATAATAAGGAATAAAAGATTCGATAGGCGAAATTTTTTGTTTTATATTTTGTATATATTTATTGTATTTTCTAATTTTTCTACCATAAGAAAAACTTTTTATTATAGTATATTCCGGAAACAACTTTACAAAATCGTTAATGGAAAAATTCCTTAAATGATATGAGCGATTGTAGATATAATCACATTTTGGACACCTTACTATTGTTTTATTTATATTTTCATTATCTGGAACTGTAATATAAATATATTTTCTTGAAATACGTTTAAGCTCTTCAATTGTTTTATAAAAAGTTTCGTCTTCCAAATGTTCTAATAATTCACTTGAAAAAACCAAATCGAATGATTCATTCTCAACTGGAATATTATCACTACTTGCCAATATTGTTTTTGTTTTTAAATAAGAAAGTGCTTTTTTGCTCCTATCAACACCAACGACAGAGAATTTTTCAGCAAGCATATTTGTTATTATTCCATTCCCACATCCCACATCTAAAATATTATTAGTATCATCAGGAATAGTTTGAAGTATTTTTTTTATTTTATCATTTAAATCCAGTTGAGTTAAATTATTCCAATCGTACAATTCATAAAATGTTTTATTATCCATATATGTTTTTTATTTTTTTTAATTTGAAAGCACTTTTCAATCTATGTTTATTAATATAATTAGCTTCCTTTTCATTTACTACTTTTTTTTGTTTCGTAAAATAGGAATGCAAATATCCATATATTGCTAATACTCCACTAAAAAAATATGGTTTACATGTAATTGATTTTTTTATTGCCCCAATTAAAACTACAAAAAAATTAAATCCTATTATATAATATGATTTCCCGGATTTTATAGATGCTTTATAATTTCCCGTTTTAGTATCTGTTTTTCTATGATGTTTTACAATTAATTTTTCATCAACAAAAATTTCAAATCCATTATATAAAGATAGTAACTCATCAATTACATCCCATCCTTCTATTGGCTTAATACCTCCAATTATTTTAAAACAATTTGTTCTGTATGATTTAATTGGACCCCTAACATGATCTGGATTCGAGATTCTTTCTATCTTCCATTCACCCATTATATTTATCGCACAGATTCCTCCACATATTCCTATTTTATTATTTTCAATAAAATGAGAAGAAATCTTCTCAAAATAATCATTAGGTAGAGTCAGGTCAGCATCTAATTTAACAATAAAATCAAAATTGTTATCGGAAATATTTTCAATACCCTTATTCACGGCTCTTGCAACATTTGCACCAGAAGAATATTTCTCTTTACCGTCTTTAATAATATTTATATATTTAATCCAATTTTTCCCTTTGATATATTCTTTAATTATTTTTGAAGAATTATCAATTGAACCATCATCAACAATAATCCATTCAATTGGTAACAAAGTCTGATTAATAACTGATTCCAAAGTAAACTTTATATAATTTTCTTCATTATATACAGGTGTAATTATTACGTATTTCATTGACAATTCAATTATATTTTTTTTAAATCCTATTCCATCCCTCCGGCACAATATCCCTTGTTATATAATTTTTTATCCTCACCCATTCCTTCGGTGCCACAATAATTTTATTTTTATTTTCGTTGAGCCATGCACTCCACCAGCTAAACGAGCTATTGGCAACAATATTGTGTTTGCACAAACTCATAAGTCGCATATCTTCGAAGTTGTTTTGGGAAGTGTTAGAGTCAACAAAAATCATTGAATATGGCATTTTTAGATTTTCTTTCACCCACGAAATATCATCCGAAAATACATAAAATATTGGATTTGTAATTTGCTTTGAAATATAAGCAATACTTCTTAAATAATAATCAATGTCGCAAATATGAAAATCCTTATGTACTGCAGGATTATTAATATAGTCGCCACGCCTTATGTGTATGGAAACCGAATTATTGCTTTTTATTTCACGGCTTAGTTCTTCATTTTTTCCATGTGGTGGATTTTTAAAAGTAAATTCTTTTCTTATAATATTTTCAACATCCTTAAAATATTTTTCGGATTGCCAGTAGCCAAGCATATAAACATTGTCGGGAGCGGTTAAAACTCTTTCGTCGAAATGGCAGAAATTCTGAGCCAAAATTTTTCCTCTGAGCAATGCGGGTTTATTATTGCTTTCGGGATTGAAATTATAATATGCCTTTTTTATTTTTTTTTCAATTAAATTATTGAATTTATCCGAAAACTTTTTCCCGAATATTTTTTTAAAAGACAACCGGTTTATTCCTTCGAGCTTATATACCTTAAAAATATCAATTGGTGTTGCAATATTTTCAACAATATTAAAATATTTTAAGTCATACGTTCGTTCATTATTTTTCGAAAAGTGCGATATATCAAGTTTCAGTTCGGTATTATGGTAATTTGCAAGCCGCCGTGCAGCAGCATACTGAAACATCTGGTTTCCCAGACCGCTCGTTATTTTTGCAATTATCATTTATAAAAAAATAAATAGAATTTGTAAAATTAGTAAAAAATAAATTGCCATAGATTATTCGCCGATTTTCTTTTTTAAAAGATGCTCATGAGAACGCTTCGCTAAGTTCACATATTATAAAATTATTTTTTTATCTGTGAATTTGCGGCGATTTTTATTTTGAAATTTTAATTTTAGAATTATTCAAGAAATCATATATTGAACTCGGCACCTGTGTAAGCAAGAAAAATATCGAGTTTTGGTAAAAGTTCTTTTATGTGCAGCAATTTATCACTAACATCCTAACATTATAAATTAAATTTCAATTGATTACAATTAAGTTCTTTGAAATCTTGTAGATAATAGTCGTCAAACAATTGCTGTATGGGGATTTTATCAATTAATGAGAAATTTA
>JBAZBZ010000079.1 GCA_041671145.1 Bacteroidales bacterium
TTCGTAGTCTTTTTTTCGACAGGGTTGAGTCTTGAGTTTTGTCATTGTTTCCGTTTTATTGGTTAATTTTTAGTCAACCGATTTTAGGAAATGACAATTAAAAAGGTTACCGCCAGTTATTATTTATTTTATTGTTTTTAATTCTTTCTCAAGCATAGGAAGGTCTTGCTTTACTGCACTCCAAATTACTTCTGTGTCAATGCCCATATAATGATGAATCAACTTATCACGCATCCCCGTAATTTCTTTCCATGGAACATAAGAATATGCTTTTCTAAAATCAGGTGAAATATTCTTGCTTGCTTCTCCGATTATTTCAAGGTTTCTTATTACTGCATCTTGAATCAATTCATCTTCTTTGAATTTCTGTTTAGAAATTCCTTTCATGTATTTCTTTATCTTTCTAATACACGATAGAATATGTTCAATGTATGTAATGTCGTCTTTATGCATTGTATATTATTTGTAAGTCTCGTTGAATATTCTTTTTTATTCTTTGATTATTAATTGCTCCTTCTGTCAATAAATCAACTTTGAATCCAAGTTTCTGACTTAATTCATTTTCTATCTTGATTAATTGAAGCAAAGACGGAGTTTTCTTGAATCTAACAAGCAAATCAATATCACTATTTGGTTTCTCTTCGTGTCGAGCAAAAGAACCAAATATTCCTATCATCAATGGATTATAAGAAGTCAAATAATTTAGTATGATATTTTCTAAAGTTTCTCTTGACATATTTTTTTCTCAAATATAAATATTTTTTTAATACCAAATAAAATTCCAAGAACTAATTGGCGGTAACGGATGGGGCTTGATTTAGGCGGGCAATTAGATACCTGCGTCATTCTCACCCGTGAACAAATTTATAAATAATTTCTGAATTTCAAAATACTAATTTCTGCCCGCTTAAAACAAGCCCATGTTATGCACTGGCGGTTTGTTTATGTCTTAAAAGCTTTATCATTATCAGGTTTTGATGTCAGTTGTCAATATGTGTTTTTTTGTTCAGGCACGTGGGTAAGCGTTTAAATTTTTACAGAAGGGTGGGCTTTTTTTCTTTTTGTGTCAATTTAGTAGAATGTAGTGGGTTGTAGATGGCAAGCTCTTGCTGCAAACTTTGGTCGTGGGTGGCTTGTGCGGTTTGCAGCATGTGCTTGCCATTGTGCTGTTGGCACTATGACCGCCAAACCTTTATATACGCTACTCGCAGACGCTTTGTTTCTTGCAGTATTAGTCAATTTGCTGGGGGTGTCAGGTTACTTTCTCTACGTAACAGTCAATTTACTCGGTAAAATATGTCTCTTTCTTACCGTTATAGTCAATTTACTTGGTGCATACGCTTGTTTTCTTACTGCTAAGGGAAATTCTCTCATCGCTAAAGGAAGTTCTCTAAGTGCTAAGGGAAGTTTTCTCACTGCTAACGAAAGTTCTCTAACCGCTAACGGAAGTTTCCTAAGTGCTAAGGAAAGTTCTCTCGGTGCTAAAGGAAATTTTCTCACCGCTAAAGGAAGTTTTCTCAGGGAAGTAGCTTGTTTTCTTTTTGCTTGTCAATGAACTATAAAAGAAAAGGACTCAATTTTGAGCCCTTTTGTTAGTTATCTCTTCTTTTGCTTTTTAAATTCAAGTTTACTTACCTGTTTATATTGTAGGCTTGTTGCTCCGAAAACAGATTTTACATATTTCTTTACTTCTAATGCAATATCAACAAGACCTGTGTTATCCTGATAAAGTGCGAAATCACGTGCAATAAGTGCATTTTGATAAGGAACTGCTGCATTTATTACGGCTGTATTTAATGTTTTATAGTTTGTAAGGGCTGTGTTAAGTCCTGTTACTTTTAAATCGGTTTCGTTGGGAATGTATAAAGGTTCGGCTGATAGGCATACAACAAATTTTGCGAAATTATCAATTAAACTGTCGAAGTCCTGCTGTGACACTGAAATTTGTTTTGCTTCGGCGATTGCTGGTGTTTCGCTATTATTGGCAACAACTGGTGTTGTTTTTATTGATGTATCGGCACGTTTGCCTTGAAGTTTTCTGTTTATGGCTTTTGCATCGTCAATTGTTTGTTTTGTTGCATCGGTAGCTTCGAGTGCATTTAAAATACGGGTACAGAATTTTTTTAATGGAGCTGGCGACAAAGCGATTTCTCGTGCATTTCGTGCATTTTCAAAAGTTGTTCCTGTAGTTTTAACTGTTTGCATTACATTTTTTGATGTTGTAAGTGTAGTTTGCAGTTGTGGAATTTTAAGAGCATTTTTTGACGGATTGTAGGCGGTTCCGAAGCCCGTGCAAATTGAGATTTCTACTTCAAAGTTTGCTACATTTTTTGCATGTCCTGTTACGCTTATTGATGCCATAGTAGTAAATTTTTAGTTAAATGATTAAATTGAAGTACAAATATATAACTTTTTTGGATTATTAGATTTTTTTTAATTCTTTTCATCTGAATTTTTATCATCATTTAAAATAATGTCTAACCCTTCTTGTGCTTTTTTGCTTTCATCTATTAGAATTTCTTTAGATTTTTTTTCTAATGCTTTTGCTATTCTTGAAAAACCCGGAATTTTAGAAAGTTTCTCAACAGCATTAGCTAATTTAACACTTTTATCAAGTGCGTCCATTAAAGGATGATCCGATTTGTCATAATCAGATATTAATTTGCCAGGATTTTCAGAACTAACATCTAAAACATTATAAAGAAGTTTTATTTTTAATTCAGAAGACACATCCTCATTATCAATGCTATTTATTTGCTTTGACAGTCCTTCATAGGTTTTACTTAAAACCTCCTTATGTGTGTATTCTTCAATTAATCTTTTTGATAGATTAAGTTTTTTATTTGCAGAATATGCAAGCCACAATACAGGAATATACAAAGGAAGTATAGCCATTACCAAACGAGGTAATCTGCTCACAACTTCAGCTAATTTGATATTTTCATATATTAATGTGTAAGTGCTAACTCCAAAAGGAATTAATGAAATTAAAATCATACCAGCAATTGCATAGTTGAAATTTAATCTCAATGTTTTACTCGTTTTTTGCTCTAACCGTCTTTTATTATAATATGCTGAGCTTAGTCCTTTTGTTAAAGCTTCTGGTAAAAGTTCATTAATTTGTTTTTGAATATTTATATAATCATTTTGCCATTTATCTAAATTAACTTTGAACTCTTTTTCCTTTTCTTCTTTAAACTCAAAATATACTTTCTTCGTTTCTTCATTGAACTTAAAAATATCATCTTTTGTTTGAGTTAAATTTTTGCTTATTTCAGTATAAGATTTTTCAAGTTTGTCTTTTAAACCTTCAACTTCTGTATTTACACCTGTTTCTTTATCATCATCCGTATAACCAAAAACCTCATAATATAAATCTTCAATTTCATTCTTTCTGCCAAGAAAGGACTTATATAATGCTTCAATCTTTTTCGAATAATCGTCGCTACTTTCAAAAATAACGTTTAATTTTTTGATTTGCTCAATAAAAATATCATGTTTTTCAAATACATTTTCTAATTCATTAATTTTATTTTCAATGGAAACTTTTCGGCTTTGAATTTCTTCAAATAAATTCTTTGTTAACTCATTATTGTTATTTGACGTTGTGGAAAAATCAATAATCTTTCCATTTATTTCCACTAAAGAGTTATAAATTGATTTAATTTCCTCGGATTTCTGACTTACCTCGTTCAATGTTGTTAAAACACTTTCCTTAGCTTCCTCGCTTCTGTTTCTGTATTCGGATGCTTTTTTAGAAGCTTGTTTAGCTTCACTTTCATAATCTGTTGTTTTTTTATTGATTTCTACTTCAAGCGATGAAATCTTATCCCATAACTTGACTCTTTCTTCTTCTAAGTATTCTATTGAAATCATATTTTAAATTTTTCTAAAATTAATAATGTTTTGATGTTGGTGATTTATCTTGTATGCATAAGGATAGCCAAATGGATAAAGAGGTTTGTTGTCTTGTAACAAAATTGTTGTGCCACAAAATTCAAAACCGCAATTTTGCATCAACTTTACAACATCTGCTTGAACGCAAATTTCTTTTTTGTCAACTGTGAAGTCGCTAATAACAATTGAACAATATTTTCTTGGTGTCAAAATTTTGTAACACTCCAACATTATTTTTTCAAGTCCGTTTGTAAATGCTTCATAAGTACTCATGTTTCCCAAGTCGTTTTCAAACTCGGAATAATACTCAACTCCAATTCGC
>JBAZBZ010000080.1 GCA_041671145.1 Bacteroidales bacterium
TTTTGATTTAATTATAGGTCAAATATAATACTTTTTTATTTATGTTAGTGCCATTAGTATTAGCATCGGTAAAACAAACTGAATTTCCATTTACACCTGCTTGTAATGTCCAATTCATGCCGCCATTTGTGGTTTTCAGAAAAACACCACCAACGGCGTAGCCAGTATTAGCATCGATAAAACAAACTGATTTTAGATTACTAGTAGTTCCACTTGTTTCGGCTGCCCAGTTTACACCTCCATCAGTAGTTTTTATAATTTTCCCCAATTCTCCAACGGCATAACCAGTATTAGCATCAGTAAAATAAACTGAATTTAAATCATCAGCAGTTGGGCTTGTTTCAGCAACCCAGTTTGCACCTCCATTTGTGGTTTTTATAATTGTTCCGTTACTTCCAACCATGTAACCATTATTGGCATCGGTAAAATAAATTGAATATAACCAATTAGGAGTTCCACTTGTTTGAGTTGCCCAGTTTACGCCTCCATTGGTGGTTTTTTTAATTGTTCCATTACCACCAACCGCATAACCTGTAGTGGCATCAGTAAAATAAACTGAATATAACCAAATATCTGTTCCGGTTGTACTCTTTCCCCAATTTGCACCACCATTTGTTGTTTTTAAAATTATTCCAACAAATAAATTATAATCATAACCAACAACATAACCAATGCTATTAGAGGTAAAACAAACTGACTTTAAATAATAAGCATATCCACTTATACTTGTTTGTATTGTCCATTGTGCATTAGCCACATTTAATGTAAATAATGCAAATAATAAAACGTAAATTTTTTTCATAATGTTTTTTTTATATTTCCTACTCTTTATCGGATTTTCGGATTACTCCGTTTTCTTATGTTTAAATTTATTTTGCGTTTCGCCTTGCCCCCAACGGTCGGTTGCTTATATAGTGCGGTGCATTAAACGCACTTCACTTTCAACCGAAACAAAATTAATAAATAATAATGAACTTTCAAAATGCACGAACACCGCATTATATAAGCAACATGTTAGCAGTAGTACTTCTTTCGTTCGTGTCAAGTTCACTTATTTTTCCGGATAATCCAAACTTCCTTTAAGAAGATTACAGTCAACACAAAGTATTTGAAGATTTTCATAGGTTGTTTCGCCACATTTAACCCAGGGTATTATGTGGTCAAAATGGAAGTCATTCCACCCTTCAAGTTTACAACCGCATATTCTACAAACATTCCCATCTCTCATTGCTACTCGTATTTTCAATTTATTACTAGGGTTTCTTTTAGTTAAGTGCTTAAAACCTTGTTTGCTTTGTTGAACTATTTCTTCTATTATTGTTTTGTCAGTTTTATCATCATCGGAGTTAATGTATTCAACAAATGTTTCAAGAGCTTTGCGCCAATTCCCAAATCTTTTTGTATAGGTATCACTTGAATATTTTGAAAATGGTTTTACACACTCAGTTATATAAGGTGGTCTCCCAAGTTTAATCCATATTTCTTCCATATTTTCAAATAATTCCTCATTTGAAATATTTTGCAGATTTGATATTTCTAATCCTGCTTTTTTTAATGCTTTGTTCCAACCAAAACGTCTGTCTATGATTGTTGAAGAATATTTCCCTACTTCATTATATTTATAGGTGGTTACCTTTATTGGAGCAATTTTGTTTGCAACCCTTTTTAAATCTTCAAGTAATTCTTCATCCGAAATGTTCTGATGTTTAGCAACTGTCAGTCCTGCTTTTTCCAAAGCATTATTCCAACCTAATCTTTTCTTAATAGTTCCACTATTAAATCTACCCACTTTATCATATTCACTTTGGGTAAGAGATTCCTTATTAAGTTCGCTTGCAACCTTCTTTAAGTCATCTAACAATTCCTTGTCTGAAGCGTTTCTATTATCTGGTTTTAGTGCAAATTTCATATTGCGTTGTTGTGTTGTCTGCGTGCTGTATCAGTATTACTGCTAACGTTCCCGTGGTTGCAATTCGTGCCGTATTGCTTGCAATTCATTATCACACGGTTTAATGTTCAAATATATAAAAAATAATTCAATACACCAAAAATAAGGCATGATTGCAACCACGTGTTGGGTACAGTTCTTTTCTTTTCGTCAGTATAGCATGTGTGTGTCAGATGAACGTAGTTCAAATAACGGAAAAAAAACTTGTCGAGAAAATAATTTTAAATATTTTTTATTGTCATATATCAAACCTGATATGTGCAGTCAAAAATATTCTCAGGTTTAATTTTGTCATGGTTCATCACTTTTTCTAAAAGACATTTTATCAACAAAAGTTATAAAATCCTTGATTTTTATTTTTTTTCCTATAACTTTGCCAAGTCTTTTTAACGTCGCTACGTTACAAACACTAGTTTGCACGATATTTCCGTGTTAAAGACTTGAAAGCAAAAATTTTTCAAATTTTCTTTTTACTAAAATGTCTTTCCACTTGCACTGAACCATCCTTTATATTTTTTCCTGAAATATTATTTTCGTCTTCTTTGACACCCTTGCCCCCAACGATTGGGGCTTGTTTTCGGCGGGCGTTCTATATACCTGCGTCATTTTCCCCCGAAACCAAAATTATAAATAATTACTGAACAATCAAATTGCTAATTTCTGCCCGCTAACACTAAGCCCATGTTGGCAACAGGTGGATATTAGATATGTTTCTCTATTTCTTTTATGAAATTTTCAGTCTGCTCAAGTAATGGAGTTACTGTTGATTTATCAAATGAAATAAAGTCAGCATAATCTCCTTCCTGTCTCCAGTCAAATAAATCTGTGTATAGTTTTCCATAGTCTTTGGAAATAATACCTGTCTTGATAAATTCAAAAAGAAACTTAGACCTGCATCCATTATGTGTGTGTGTCTTGAAATTATTTTTCAAAAACAATGCATTAACAGAATAAAATGACGCATAATATAGTCTATTTACGCATGAATTCCATCTGCCTCCTTCTGCTAACAAACGAGCGTCTGCAAGTGTTTCATGTGCTCTTTCAATTCTATATTTAAGCAAATCTTCTGTGTTTCCTGTCATATTTTTATTCCCTCTTTTGAAATATTATAATAAAGTGGAGTTACAGAATGTCTTGTTTCCCAGTCTAATTTTGAATACACAAATGTCGATATGGGTTCACCAATCTCAAGTTCTATGTCAAAAAGTTCGTGTCTATAATCTTGTTCTAATTTTCTTGATACAGTCGATAAATTAAGTAGAATTAATATATCCCAGTCAGACGTCTTATTCGCTGTCCCTCTCGCATGAGAGCCAAAAAGAATGATGTCTGCATCTGGATTTTTTTCTTTAATCTTCGACTTAATCAAACTAATAATATGTTTTTCTTTCGAATTCATTGTTTTTTTTTACAAAGATATAAAATTTGCACGAAAATCAAAAACCACTTGTTGCCAACGTTCCGCGGCTTGCAACAGTGCGGGTTTTTACGCACAAAACTTTCAAGCCGATACAAAGTTAAAAATATTTATTTCATTATCAAGCTACACAAAACCCCGCATTGTTGCAAACCGCTGTTGGCACCAGTTTTTTATTTTATTTTTATAAATGGGAAATGTCTCTTTATCTCATGAACTTTTGAAATATTCATTACTTTTAATAATGTCTCAAGATTCACTGTCATATTTGTGATAACAATTTTTTTATCAATAATTAAGTATTTACAAGAACTTAAAGGGTTAAAAAAACTTGTCCATTTACTTTTAACAATGTCAACGTGAACTTTTGAGTCATAATGCATTTTTGTCTCAATACCCTTTTTTGTCTCTGTTATGTCTTTACTTAATAAATCACTAACATCCTAACATTATAAATTAAATTTCAATTGATTACAATTAAGTTCTTCGAAATCTTGTAGATAATAGTCG
>JBAZBZ010000081.1 GCA_041671145.1 Bacteroidales bacterium
AATAGCACCATAAAAAACAGCAACATTATTATCATTGCACCATTTTTCAATTAAATTCAAAGTATCCTTTAGTTTGTCCATATTTGCAAATATTTCTTAGTAAATTACCGCTAACGGTTGGGGCTTAGAGTTGGCGGGCATTTGATACCTGCGTCACTTTCCCCCGAAAACAAATTTATAAATAATTACTGAATTATCAAATACTAATTTCCGCCCGCTAACGCTAAGCCCATGTTGGGGGCAGTTATATATTCAATTTAGTCCAATAAATTTTCATCTTCTTTAATTCATTCTTGTCAATTAGTAACTTTTGTAAAACGTCTTGTAATGAATAAAAATCTTCTGTGGGCTTTAAAGTCCCGTCAACATATTTTTGATATTTTTTGTCAATGTCGTACCAATTTATTTTAAATATACGTTGCAAACAATATGTTGCAAGTTCTGCTTTTGTTGCATTAAAATAAGGGCATGTATGGACTTTAGTTTTTACTGTGTCAGATAATTTACTTATTAAAAAATCAACTAAATCTTTTTTTGGCAGTGTCAAAAAACTATTCCAATACGGATTCATATTAAAGCAGCAACCCATTCCTCCACATTTTGAATCAACACAGTATTGTCCGCCTGTCAGGCAACCACCAATACTGTCTGAAACAAATTTCCATTTCATATCAATTGTCAAAGATTTCCAAACCGTGTCAGATTTTGGAATAAAAAACATTTTATTATAAGTCTCCATTGCTTTATTTTTCCTACTACGGTTAGTGTCAATTTGAGCAAATAAGTCAAGATTATTCAAAATAAGAAAAATTATCAATGTTTTATAAATGTATCGAGTCATAATATGCTATTTATTATCTGCCTATTTTGGCTATTCTTGTCTTAATATCAAAAAACTTGTTGATTTCAATTTTGTCTCTGATATTGTCTAAATCACAGTTAAGCTTCTGTTTCCTATCATTCAATTTTCTTTTCTTTTTAATCCTTAAATTAAAAATTATCAAAACTATGAGCATTGAAATGTAGCTAAAAAGTGAACCATATCCTGAAATTGCTAATAAAATTGAAAGTATCAAAAATGGTATGTATATATACTTCCTTTCTCGATAAATTCTATAATCAAACTCTAACTTTGTTATATCAATAGAAATATTATTAATATTTTCATTTTCCATGATGTGCATTCTTAGCTTCTGTAATTGCCCCCAACGGTTGGTTGCTTATTCCAGTGCGGAATTAAAACGCACTTCTTTTTCAACCGAGAACAAAAGTAATAAATAGTATTGAACTTTCCAAACCTCATAACTCCGCATTGGATAAGCAACATGTTGGGGGCTGGGCTTTATTCTTTTATTATCTTTCTCACTTCAACTGTCTTGTCAGTTATAAGTTTCACAAAATAAATTCCGCTTGTCAAGTTGCTAATATCAATCTGTGTTTTGGTGTCTACAAGTTTTTTTCTTATTAATTCTTGTCCTTTTATATTCAAAATTGTTAAAATTCTTTCTTTTGCCAATGGTGTTGTTTCTACTGTCAATTGAGAGGAGACATGATTAGGATAAATTTTAAAAGAAAAATCACCTAAAAGTTTATTGTTAATATTTGTTTCGATGTCGCATTGAATGTTATCATATGTATTAAAACTGTGATAACTAAATGCACTACTACTAAAACAACTTAACCAATTTCCTGATTCAAATGAGTATATTAAAGACAAATCTTCAAGTAATCCAACAGAACTGCCCTGTCCTTCCAATAAAAATAAACTTTGTGGAAACAGCGGTTCTATGTCGCTTTTTAAAAAATACTTTCTGTAATATTTAGAATTATAATAAACGGAATCTATCGAATCAACTACGAAATAATGATAAGTAATACTATTTATATATGTCTTAGGTAATGTATCATGTTTTTTTAAATTAAAATCAAATAATAATGTATCATTATTTGTTCCTTCTGGTAAATAATATATTTTTTTGTTTATTGAATCATTAGTTATCAAACCACAAAAGTATTTATTAGAAAAATTGTATGAAAAAGGTATGGAATATGATTTTCTTGTTTTCTCTATGCAATAAATTTTATAATATTTTTTGAGATTTAAAAATGAATCTCCTTCAATCATATATTGTTTGGCTAGGCAAAAGTCATCCAACATATTATTGTCAAGACAAGTTACATTATGTCTTTCGGAAATCCATTTTCCATTTGTAATTGGTTTAAATTGTGCTATGCTAAATATGCTTACACAAAGTAATAAATTTAATATATAAAGTTTTTTCATGTTTGTTTTATTTTTAAGTGTATCATATAGCTATAATGTTCGCCTTGCCCCCAACGGTTGGTTGCTTATTTCAGTGCGGGAATAAAACGCACTTTATTTTCAAGATACTGCAAAGTTAATTAAATTATTATATATTTTCAAACACCACCAAACACCCGCATTGAATAAGCAACATGTTAGGCACAGGGAATTTTTTTAATGTCAGGTTACTTTGTCATCAATTAAGTATAATGCGTGTGTATGCTTGCATTCTCTTTTGCATTTGTTTTGGTTGCCTGCGTGTTGGAGCAAATGCAAATGTGAATGCAATCGGGTTGGCTTTTGTGGGAGTGTCTGTCATATATGCAGCTACTTGTTTCCTTTTGTAAGTTATATGTTTCCAAGTATAAGTCAAGTTTCTCCAACTCTAAGTCAAGTTTCTCCAAGTATAAGTTGAATTTATCCAACTATAAGTTAAGTTTCTCCAAGTATAAGTTGAGTTTCTCCAACTATAAGTTAGAAGTTTCTATGTATAAGTTGAAAATTTCCTAAATCAAGTAGCTTGTTTCCAAAGTAAAGTAAAAAGTTTCCTTTTTAATATTACTTAATTTTAGTAAATTTCAGACCGCTTACTTGTTTATATTGTGGACTTGTTGCTCCGAATACTGATTTTACATACTTTTTTACTTCTTCTGCGATGTCAACCAAGCCAGTTCCTGTGGTGTTAATTATGTTATTTCTTGTTATTCGGGTGTTGCTTAATGGGGTATATGCGTTTATTGCTGCTGTGTTTTTGTTTCGCATATCGGCTATTAAAGTCGTAAGAGCTGTTATTTTTAAGTCGGCTTCGTTTGGTGTGTAAGTTGTTTGTGATGACAGAAATTGTATGAGTTTATCAAAGTTTTCAATACGGTCGTCAAACCCCATTTGTGAAGCAGAAATACTTTTATGGCTTTCGTTTTCAAGCGTTGCAGGATTGTCAATAACTGTTGGTAATTTTTCACTTGCTCTTTTTCCTTGAATTTTACGAGCATAAGTTTTTGCATCGGCTACAGATTGACGGGTAACATTACTTGCATCAAGTGCATTTATAATTCTTGTAGTTAATTTACTTAATGGTAAAAATGTGATTTTTCTCGCATTAACAGCATTCTTCCAAGGAGGCAACATGGTGTTTATTGCAGCAAGCGAATTTTTTGCACTTGTAAAAAGTGTGTTTAAAGAAGTAATTTTAAGTGCTATATTTGACGGATTATAGGTAGTTCCGTATCCTGTACAAAATGAAATTAAATCTTCAAAATTTGCAACATTCATTGCATTTCCTGTTTCGGACACTGATTTTTTATTAGTTCCTACATTGCTTTTTGATGTTGTTTTTTTTGCCATAATTTTACGATTTAAGTTTTCAAAGATAAATTATTTTGATAGATTGGATATTCCGAGCAAAGTAGACCACCTATTTCGCAGTAAACTGTGCCACCAAAACTGATTGTCCCATTGAAGTCATTTCTCTGCTATTTTTCATTAATACAAATATAGTTTATTTTATCATTTA
>JBAZBZ010000082.1 GCA_041671145.1 Bacteroidales bacterium
TGAACAATATTTCTTGGTGTCAAAATTTTGTAACACTCCAACATTATTTTTTCAAGTCCGTTTGTAAATGCTTCATAAGTACTCATGTTTCCCAAGTCGTTTTCAAACTCGGAATAATACTCAACTCCAATTCGCGAACCGCTTCTAAAACCTTTCTCACTTTGTTTTCTTAAACCTGCTCCTTTATTTCGTAAAATGTTATGATATGGCGGAGATGTTACAATATAATCTACACTCTTAATTTTTTTTACAGTTTTCAAAGCATCGCCAATAATATATTTATAGTTCGTAGCTTGTTTGAAATTTTTCTTTTTCAATCTTTCTTCCGCTAACTTTTTAAATTCTTTATTTAAGTCAATACCAACTGCAAAGCGGTTTAAATTATTAGCTGCAATTATTGTTGTTCCGCTTCCGCAAAATGGGTCTAATACTGTCATTCCTTCTTTTGTAAAGAAGCTAATTAATTTCATTATATCTTTAATTAAAAAAGGTGCTGGGTGTGCAAACGCATCTTTGTCGTCAACACATTTTTCACTTTGCCAAAAACTTTTTGTAAGCAACAACCATTCTTTGCCAGTAAGATTATTTAATTGGTTGCGACTATCTATTTTTCCCTTTGTCATATAGTTTTTGTAAAAGTATTTATTAGTTCGTTGTCTACTTTTCTTGTTGCTTGAAGTTTTTCGGTATCGCTATACAACAAATATTTCCAATTATATGATTTAAAATTATCCGTAAACATTGGGTCATTTGTTCCTAAAAACTCATTAGTTCTTTTGTCTGGAATTACCATAATTTTCGGAATGTGTGTTTCTACATTAGATGCTCTTTGAACACCTGATGTAAATTTTGTTGAATTTTCAACTTCAATAAGACAAGCAATTTTATTATTGTCAATCCAAACCATATCTATCATTTCAATTCGTTCAAGTTTGTCTTTTTCATAAGACAGAAAACTTAAATTATTGAAGTCGGCAAATTCAGATAATTTTTTCCCGTTAATAATTTCAGGTTGCTCGCGTTTACCAATAAATATCTTGTACCCTAATTTTTTTCCTATATCTGAAAGCAATTTTAAAATTTCTGTGTGCTTTGTAAAATCCGCTTCAACTTCAATTGCCCGATACAACCATTTACCACCTGATTGAGATGCGTATTTTTTTAAAATCTTGTCAATTGATTTTATGTCGGGAGTTAATCCATTTGGATATTTAACAAATATTTCTGCTAATACTTGGTCAAATGCAACCGAAGTTTTTCGCCTTAATAAATTAACAATAGTTTCTTCGACTCTATCAGTTAAAAGTCGGTCAGGATATTTTATATATGTTTTAGGATTTGTGAACCACCAGTAATTACCTGCTTTGTTGTCTCCATTTGTAGCTATTTTAAAAACCTTTCCAATATTAGCTTCCAAAATATGCTGAATATTGCTGTCAAAATCTTCCAAGTCAAAACCAGCACCTGAAATTTCTGTAAGCACACCATTAAATAAAAACTGATAAGGAGTTGGCTCGTTTCTCATAGCAATTATTTCAATTGCTTTTGTTACCACAAAATGCTCAAATTCGTCTTTGTCCGTTTTAATTGCTTTAATATCGGATTTAACACAACGTATATAAAAATCAGTTCCCGAAGTACCATAAGGATTTGCAACATTTGCCTCGCCTGTTCTTCTGTTTTGTTGATGAATAACTTTTTCAATTCTAAATCCTGCTAAAGAAATTGATTTTAAAAACGCATTCCAAATAGGCAGTTCTTTATTATGAAATGTGAAAACGATTT
The DNA here is from genome assembly GCA_041671145.1 of Bacteroidales bacterium. NCBI lineage: Bacteria > Pseudomonadati > Bacteroidota > Bacteroidia > Bacteroidales > Bacteroidales bacterium. Next base: position 1,786 of record JBAZBZ010000082.1, read on the forward strand.
TTCCTTCGGGTTTTAAAAGTTTGTAAAGATTTTTTATTGCATTAGTAAATCTTTGTTTGTAGGTCTCAATAGAAATATGCCCTTTTTTAACTGTTATTTCAGCATCAAAATTTGCTTTGTATTTTGAATGATATTTTTCTAACCAATTCAGCCAAATAGTTGACAAGTCAAGATACTGAACAAGTCCGCCATAAGGGGGGTCTGTTAAAATAAAATCAATTGAATTTTCGGGAATAAAATCTAAAATAGTATTTATGTCAACTGCTCCGTATTTAATATCAAAACCTGTTAATTTATCTTTTTGTTTATTACTATAACTAACATTTAAAAGTTTAGGTTTCTTTTTTAAATATTTTGGAACATCAGATAAACAACTTTCAACAGATTGCTTTCCTAAACAGCTTCCTTGAAATACAAGTAATGCATTCATTTCCATTTTACGTGATGAACATATATAAGCTGAACGACCCCAACTTGTGGAAAATGCTCTGTTCGCATCTTCACGTCTCGGAACACTCATTTTTGTACATAAGTGAAGCGACTGTATGAAACCAAAAAGCAATTGCTTTTTTATATTTTCATCATTGCACTTTAATATTTCATCAAATATTTTAGAGAGGACATATAGATTTCTCTTTGTCCAAAGATTTGTAAAGTTATTACCACCTAAACAACTTATAAAGTTTGCAGGGAAAGATGGGGAAATATGAAATGGTTTATCGGGAAACCAAAATGGGATTTCAATTTCATTCATTGAAATTCCTTTTGTGTTGTCATCTTGATTCGGCTGTGCTGTGTATCTTTTAATTATTTTGGGTATCTTCTTTTTCTTCTTTAATTCTTTTTGTTCTTTAATTTCATTTTCAGTTGCCTCAATTCCTATTTCGTAAATATTTTTATCTTCCCATTTAAAGCTTTGAGCAATTGTAGTTTCATTACTATGTCTGGATTGTGTTGTGAAATATTTATTGTAAATAGCATCTGTTGTAAATGTTGCTGCAATTCTTTTTACTTCTTTCTCAAATTTTACCTTATCAAAATCTGTTGCAAAAATCTCAATTATAAAAGATGTCAATGGATTTAAGTCAAAAGCAATTACTTTTCTGTTTGCTTTTATTGCTTCAAATGCACTAATACCACTGCCAGAAAATGGGTCAAGAAAAATTCCGTTTTCGGGAGTGTAATTTTCAATATACTTCCGCCAAATGTTATGAGGTTTTTTTCCCCAATATTTCATTGCTGTGTAGATGGGTGGTCTCACATCTTCAACTAAAGCATAGTTTATTTCTTCAATTGGCATATTATTTTATTTTAGAGTTTAAATATTTTACTTTCTTTTCAGCTACCTTTAAAGCTTCGAAACCAAATTCCTCGTTTGCTAATTCATAAGTAACTTTATCGCTGAGAAACTGAATTAATAAATTCTTTTCATCTGTTTTAAATATTTTAGCAAACTGTAATACTTGTTCTTTTGTTGCTCTTCTTTCATTTCTTTCAATCTTGCTTAAAAAAGATTGGTCAATGTCAAGCAAAGCCGCAACTTTTCTTAATGGCAATTCTTTTTCCTCTCTAAGCTTTCTTATTACTTCTCCAAATGTTAGCATTTTGGTATAAATTAATTTGGTATATAATTGTCCAAAAGTAATATTCATTAATTAAACTACCAAGTTTTTTTTTATAAAAGTTATTAACAGAACTGTCAAGAAGCGGTGCGCAGGCAAAATTGCAGCTTATTTGCGAGCTTTGGTTTTACGTTGGCTCGTGGGGCTTGCAAATGTGCTGCAATGTGAGATGGCAAATACGGCTTTGCCGAAAAGAGCGTGGGGGTAAAAATTTAAACATTTAGGTTGGCTGTATTGGATATTCCGAGCAAAGTAGACCACCTATTTCGCAGTAAACTGTGCCACCAAAACTGATTGTCCCATTGAAGTCATTTCTCTGCTATTTTTCATTAATACAAATATAGTTTATTTTATCATTTA
>JBAZBZ010000083.1 GCA_041671145.1 Bacteroidales bacterium
AGAAGCGAAGAAAGGAGACGTGGCTGAGTGGTTGAAGGCATCGGTTTCGAAAACCGACATACGGGAAACCGTATCGTGAGTTCAAATCTCACCGTCTCCGCTTTTGTTTAAATTAAAATATGCTATTATTAATATATTATGGAACAACCAAATTTTATAGAAAAAAGTAATAGTGAGGAAAAAATTAAAAATTTTGTTAAGGAAATAGGCACATTACTTATTGATGACCCGACAAAAGCTCTTGAAAGAGTTGAAGAAATTCCAGATTTTGAAATTAGGCAAGGTATTTGGAAAGAATTTATTAAAAATGAAAAATTTAATAAATTCTGGGATAATATACAACCCCTTTTAAGTTATGAAGAAAGGGAAAGAATGGAAAAATTTTTTGGGAAAATTGTATGGGGAGAACAAGTTGAAGCTTAAATAAAAACATAAGAGATTTTTAATACATGATATAATTTTACAATATGAACATTCATTTATTACTCCACAACATACTGTATTCATTTACCATTTTATTATCTCTTTCTATAATTGTATTTCTATTTTTTAAAGCAAAAAAAGATACAGCTAGAATTACTCTTATTTTGGCATTTATTGCTGCCATCATATTTATGACTTCGCATGCTTGGGGAATTTCAATTACAGATAGCGAATTATCTCGCCGTATTTTAATGTTCAATCTGGTTGATATATTTTTGCCGATTTTTACCGGCCATTGTGTTTTTGCATTCATCGGCAAATTAAAAGAACTAAAGTATTATATTATTTCAACTTATGTAGTAGGTGTTGGTCTTCTTATGTTTTTTCTCGCAAATCCAAGCTTCTTTTTATTGACTTCAGTTCCAAAAATGTATTTTCCAAATTATTATGTTGCCGGCCCGTATTATTTCGTAATGTTAATCTTTTTTTTCACTTTAACCATATTTACTTTTTATGCGATGATAAAAGCTTACAAGACCTCAAATAATATTGATAAGAACAGAATTAAATATTTTGCTGTAGCTCTTTTATTAGCATACGGAGTTGGCTCAATTGATTTTCTTTTAATATATGATATTCAGGCAGATTCACTATGGGCGTCTTTCTTTATTCCTTTATTTGCAATTCCATTTACTTATGCCGCTCTTAAATATGAATTAATGGATATTAGGCTTGTTGCAAAAAGAGCCTTTATTTATATAGTCATAAGCGCATTCATTGGTTTTTTACTCGTTTTTCTAAATTATATAAATAATTTAATTATTAGAAGCTCTCCTGGATTTCCTGATTGGATATCTTCTGCTATTTTGGCTCTTTTAACAACTATCGGACTTCTTCTCATTTGGCAGAAAATTCGAGAAGCCGATTTTCTTAAATATGAATTCGTTGACATAATTTCACATAAATTTAGAACGCCCCTTACTGCTATTAAATGGTTTAGCGAACGCTTATTTGAAGCTGTGCCGGAAAACCTTAAAGGAGATGTCAGTGGTATTCAGAAATCTGCAAACAGTCTTATTAATTTAACCAATCTTCTGGCGAATTTATCTTTGACAAGCGGAAAATCATTTGCCTATAATTTTGTTCAATTGGATTTAAATAATCTTATTAAAAAACTGATTTCCGAAACTTCTGAAAGAATTAAAGCAAAAAATATCACAATACCATCCTTGCCTGATTCTACTAATTTTGTTTTAGCGGATGAAGCAAAAATTAAATTTGTTTTTCAAACCTTGCTTGATAATGCGATAAATTACAGTAAGCAAGACGGGAAAGTATCTATTGAAATATCAACTCTAGACGAAAAAGATGTTGTTGTTAAAGTTACTGATTCTGGCATTGGCATTGGTGAAAAAGAAATTAAATATATTTTTACCAAATTTTACAGAACAGATAGTAGCAAAAAAGCCGATACAGAAGGCATGGGAATTGGTCTATTTTTATCACAAAGAATTGTGGAAAAGCATGATGGAAAAATTTGGGTAAAATCAGAAGGACTAGAAAAGGGAAGTTCATTCTTCGTAAGTTTGCCAATTTTAAAAAAATAAAAGGCAGTTTCTTTTTAGAAACCGCCTTTTCAACGATGTTTTAACTTACTAAGCCTGGCCATGTAATCTTTTCTAATTATTGCCAATCTTTGGCTTAATGGCTTCCGAACCGGCTTGGCAGTACGGGCAAACCTCAGTTTCCAAGTCGATATCTTTCATATCAAAATGGAAAATCGGTTGTACTTTTGAACCATCAGGAAGTTCATAGTCTTTTGAACGATGAACTAACACATAAGATGTTTCAATGATAATCGGCGGAGGATTTTTTCCGTTGCACTTAAGGACAGCTTTTTTTGTTTCCCAGGTGCTTCCGCTTCCGGTTGTCATTAATTCGTTAATGATAAGCACTCTTTTTGATGAATCAATACCTCCGAGGATAATTGTGGGATTACCTTTTTTATCTTTTTCTACCGGAATGTATTCAATCTTTTCATTATTTTCGAACCTTAATATGCTCGCCACGTTGAATCCCAAAGTTATTGCTGAATAAGCAGAGCTTACAACAACGTCAATTTTCTCAGTTTCTTCAGCATTTAAAATCTTTACAATTTCATTTGCAAATAAGTCATTAAGACACGGATATTTCAGAACTTCTTTGCATGAAATAAATCCATTACTATGCTTTCCGGATTTTAGAATAGCATGAGGTTTTCCAGGACAGGGAGCACCATCATATTCCCAAAATGCCCCAAAAAAATTAAATATCGCAATCATTTCCTTTTTTTCCATGGGACGACCCATGAAGAATTCAGGAACAAGGTCAAATATTTTGCCTTTATTAATTAAATCAGTAACCAAACTATGTTTTTCCATTTTTACCTCCTGTATTTTTAGTGAATGTTTAAGTACTATATTTACACCATTTTAAACATATTTTATATTAAATGTCAAATTAAAATAAATTTGGTGAAATTTATTTTATGCCTTATAATTTACAGTAATATGAAAAATATGGAAATGCCACAAAAACCCAATAATCAAGGTCAATTTGAAATAAATTTTAATCAGCCAGAACAATTAGATTCAAAAGGCAGAAACAAAAAAGAAATTATGAGGCAATGTGGACTTGCAAATGAAAGCTTACTTTCATTTGATTCTGAAACAAAAAAATGGAAGATAGATAATATGCCAGCTGAACAATGGCAAAGAAAAATGAATAAATTATATGGAAAGAGCCCAGCCGATTTTGAAAAAGGGCAGTGGTAAGTTTATTATTTAGCGTGCATGAAGATGTAGGTAAATATCCTCAAGGGCCTTTACAGCATCGCCAGCCGCGATGTTGTTTTGATGATAGAGAATATTAGTGCAGTCGCCGGCAGCCCAAATACCAGCAAGTTCTGTTTTACTAGTCCAAGGGTCTATTTTTATTCTACCTATTTTATCAAGCGGTACAATGTCTTTTACAAATTCAGTGTTAGGAATTTGTCCAATTTCAACAAAAATTCCAGATATTTTAAGTTCTTTTAACTCTCCAGTATTCAGGTCTTTATAAGTTATTCCTTCTACAAATTTATCACCCAATACTTCGAAAAGTTCTAC
>JBAZBZ010000084.1 GCA_041671145.1 Bacteroidales bacterium
TGGCAAAGGAAATTTTCAGAATACATCCAGAAGTAAATCAAATATTGTGGGGAGGAAATTTTTGGACAAGTGGATATTATGCAAATACTGTAGGGCAGTATGGGAATGAGGAAGTAATAAAAAAATATTTGCGAGAACAAGGAAAGGGAAAGGAATATAAACAATTATATCGTGGGCAATTAAAACTGTTTGATGTTTAGAAAGACGTATGTAAATTGCACTGATACCTCGAGGCTCTGCCTCGGGGTCATTCATTTAATATATGGTTCATTTTCTGTCATAATGTTGCATCCACACAGTGTTGCTATTTAAATAATCCGCAATTGTTATTTTAAATATTTTTTACTTTTGTAATTGTTAAAATCAATTTTTAAATCTTTAATTTTTTAATAACAAAAAAATGTCAAACAACGAAGAACTATTCAAGAAGATAATTTCACATTGCAAAGAATACGGATTTATTTTTCCATCGAGTGATATTTATGATGGACTTAGTGCTGTTTACGACTACGGTCAGTATGGTGTGGAACTTAAAAATAATATAAAAAATTATTGGTGGAAAGCAATGGTTCAGTATAATGAAAACATTGTAGGCATTGATTCTGCAATTTTCATGCATCCTACAATCTGGAAAGCTTCTGGACACGTGGATGCTTTTAACGACCCGATGCTAGATAATAAAGATTCGAAGAAACGCTATCGTGCCGATGTTTTAATTGAAGATTATATTGCAAAAATTGAAGAAAAAATTAATAAGGAAGTAACAAAAGCTGCAGCAAAATTTGGTGATGCCTTTAACGAAGAGCAGTACAGAACAACAAACCAAAGAGTAATAGATTATCAAACTAAAATTGATTCGATTAAAAAAAGATTTTATGTGTCGCTTGAGAAAAGCGATTTTGCCGATGTGAAAAAAATAATTGAAGAACTTGAAATTGTTTGTCCGGTTTCAGGAACTAAGAATTGGACTGATGTTCGTCAATTCAATCTTATGTTTTCAACACAAATGGGCTCAACAGGCGAAGGCGCAGATACAATTTATCTTCGTCCCGAAACTGCGCAGGGAATATTTGTTAATTATATAAACGTATTAAAATCGGGGAGAGTAAAGATACCTTTTGGTATTGCACAAATCGGAAAAGCATTCAGGAATGAAATTGTAGCACGTCAGTTTATTTTTCGTATGCGCGAGTTTGAACAAATGGAAATGCAATTCTTTGTTAAACCAGGTGAAGAACTTGAATGGTTTAAATACTGGAAAGAGAAAAGATTGAAATGGCATCTTTCATTAGGAATTCCCGAAACAAAATATCGTTTTCATGACCACGAAAAATTATCGCACTATGCAAATGCTGCGACAGATATTGAATTTGAATTTCCATTCGGATTTAAAGAACTTGAAGGAATTCATTCGCGTACTGATTTTGATTTATCGGCACATCAGAAGTTTTCAGGAAAAAAACTTCAGTTCTTCGACCCCGAAACAAATGAAAGCTATGTTCCCTTTGTAGTTGAAACATCAATCGGACTTGACAGAACTTTTCTTGCAATTATGAGCTATGCATATAATGAGGAAACGCTTGAAGATGGCACAACACGTGTGGTATTGAAAATTCCGCCAATACTTGCACCAATAAAATTGGCTGTTCTGCCGCTTGTAAAAAAAGATGGATTGCCTGAAAAAGCACGCGAAATAATGGATGTACTGAAATATAATTTCATGTGTCAGTACGATGAAAAAGATGCAATAGGCAGACGATACAGAAGGCAGGATGCAATCGGAACGCCTTACTGCATTACAATTGACCACCAATCATTACATGACAATACTGTAACTATAAGATACCGCGATTCGATGTTGCAGGATAGAATTGCTATTGAAAAAATTTCGGAAATTGTAAGTGAAAAGTTGAATTTGAAATGTTTGTAGTTTGTGGTTAAAAAAATGTTAATTGTTAAGAACAGAAAACTTTAAACTAAAAACTTTAAACTTTTCTTAGTGCCCAGAACAAGATTCGAACTTGCACAATCTTTCGACCGCCAGCCCCTCAAGCTGGTGTGTCTACCAATTCCACCACCTGGGCAAAACTAAGTTTTTAGTTTAAGGTTGTGCAAAGATAAGGAACTTTTCTGTAAAAAAGTCAATTTTCAACAGAATACCTATTCCTCAGCATCAAGAAATTCTTCGGCATCTTCATAAGCTTCTTTCTTTCTGCCCATAAGAGGAAGTATTTTTCCGGTAATAAATCCACCAATAAATGCTATTGCAATAGTAATTACAATTCCTAATAACTGACTTCCCATGTTAATATTTTTAACTATCGGTAAGACAGCAAGACCGCCAAACAATCCGGGTAATCCGTGAAGATTGGTAACACCACATGTATCTACAAGCTTCATTAGTTTTTGTTGTTTTGACTGAATAACTGCAAACCCGAATGTAGATAATGCACCGGCTATAATTCCGATTATAATTGCGAGAGAATGAGGAGCAGAATCGCACGAAGAACCGATAGCAACACCACCCGCTAAAGCTGCATTTGCAATGTCGGCAATACTGATTTTACCTCTCAACGAAATAGAAATTATATATGTTGCAAGTGTAGAGCCGCAAAGAGCCAGAATAACATTTACAATTGTATGGGGTACTGCAATACTTGGTACAAGAGCTGCACAAAAGCTTGGCCAGAAAACCCAAAGCACCATGCTTCCAAGCATTGAATATCTATCGCTTGTTGCATCTGTTTGGATAGGTTTTTCAAATTCCTGTTTGGTTGTCATTGTGAGGGCAACACCTAATCCGAAAATAGCACCGAAAGCATGAATAACAATTGAACCGCCGGTATCAATAACACTTCCTTTTCCTATAATATCTAGACCGCCATTAACAACAATCCATTCATTCAACATGTAAAAAGGAACGAACAATAATCCAAGCAAAAGATATTGAGGCATCTTCACGCGTCCGAGAATAGCTCCTGCTGCTATTAATAAACTTGCAGCAGTAAATTCTGAAAGAATAAGTAATTCAATTTCGTTGTGAACTTTAGGAAAAGCTCCGAAATTATTAAGTATCATGTAAACAGGAATAGAAATACTTACTAAAAGGAAAGTTGCTGTTAATGCTGAACGTCCGTATTTTCTAACAAACACCATTAGGAAACCAAAACCTAAAATTAACATAGCCATTATATGTATGGCTTTATTGTATCTTTGGTCGTCTAAAACTGAACCGAGCACATTTCCTTGTCCTTCATTTCCAAAACTGTTTATTACAGGAAGAAAAAACAATGCGAACAACATTAATAATGTGATATTTGATTTTATTTTTTTCAAGATCGGA
>JBAZBZ010000085.1 GCA_041671145.1 Bacteroidales bacterium
ATAAAAAGGGCATTGCTAAAATTAATGCTAATACCGGTAGCATATATATTACATGGAACAATTACGACGAGGCAATGAAAAGATGTAAAAAAGCTCTGCAAACATACAAAGAGATAAATGATAAACCCGGCATCGCAAAAGTATTAGTCAACATAGGAAATATTTTCAAATCAAAAAATCAATATAAGGAAGCGGAATATTATTTTCAGGAATCCCTGACAATATTAAATGAATTAGGGTTAAAAAAAGAAACAAGTGGAGTGTTAAATAACATAGGAAACATTTATACTGCATGGGATGAAAATGAAATTGCCTTAAAATATTATCAACGAGCTTTAAAAATAGCAGAAGAATTAAAAAACAAAGAAGACATTTCAATGGTTTTGAATAACATTGGTTTAATTTACAAAAAGATTGGTAAATATAGCGACGCATTAAAAAATTTTACAAGAATATTGGATATACAAAATGAATTAAAAAGCAAAAGTATTATATCCACAATATATAGAAATATTGCGGAAGTATACGAAAAACAAGATGATTTTCAGAAAGCATTATATTATTATAAAAAATCATATAATTTAATGGATAAGAAAAGTAATGAATTAATTGCCGGATTACTGAACAATTTTGGAAACATTTACAAAAAACTCGGTAACTATAATGTTGCTTTGCAATATCTGAAACAAAGTATTTCAATAACAGATTCTATAAATAAATTCGGCAACCTTAATATCAAAAATCACAAAGACATATCTGATTTGTATTTTGCAATTAATGACTTTAAAAACGCCTACAAATATCAACTTTTATTTGTAACTTTAAAAGACTCGATATATAATAAAGAAATCCATAAGCAAATTGTAGAAATCAATACTAAATACGAAACTGAAAGAAAAGAAAAGGATATTAAAATTAAAGATTTAGAGCTGAAAAAAAATTACGAAAAAATAAAAAACCAACGAATAATTATTCTTTGTTTCATTTTGGGTTTTATTGTTTTTATAAGCAGTTTATTATTTGTATATAAATATAAGAAATTAAAAGATAATAAAAAAAGAAACATTCTGAAACAGGAATTAGACAGGTATATGAATTTATCTCTCACACAGCAAATCAAACCGCATTTTATTTTTAATTCCCTGAACTCGCTGCATTATTATTTAGCCCGTAACGACAATGAATTATCTATAAAATTTTTAGAAAAATTTTCCGACCTTATAAGAATAATATTAAATAACTCACAACATGAAACTATTCCAATACAAGACGAACTTGATGCATTGCAACTTTATCTTGAACTGGAAGCGATACGTTCGAAAAATAAATTTGAATATTCAATAAATATTGCTTCGGATATAGATACGCAGGAGTTTAAAATACCTACTTTATTGATACAACCTTATGTTGAAAATTCCATTTGGCACGGTTTAATGCATAGAGCAGACAAGGGGAAAATAATTATTGAAATGAAAAAGAAAGGTGATGTCGTCTTGTGTAGTATTGAAGACAATGGTATAGGACGAGAAAAGGCGATGGAATTTAGAAAAAAAAAAGATTACGGGCGGCAATCAATAGGAACCGATATCAAAGAAAAAAGATTAAATATAATTAATTCACTATACAAAACACAGATGAATGTAACATATATAGATTTAAAAGATGAACACGGAAGTGCAAAAGGAACAAGAGTGGAAATAAATATTCCGGTGATGACATAGTGTTAAAATAATGTAGTTTTGCAACAGTAATCAGTAATAAGGGGTAATCGGTATTTGGTAAAATTTTGCAGCTGATTACTGATAACCAAATATTTAAACAGATTGTTGCAGAATTATTTTTTTGATGCAATAGTACTATTAAGTGAATTTGGAATTTCACAAATAAAAGAGTTAACCATAAAATTATACTTATGCTTATGCTAAAAGCAGTAATCATAGATGACGAAATTGATGCAATAGAATATATTGAGTTAATTATCAAACAGAATTGTCCGGATGTTGTAATTGCTGGAAAAGCCAATTCGGGATTAGATGGAATGAAAGCAATCAATGAAAATAAACCCGACATTGTTTTCCTTGATATACGTATGCCATTGATGAGCGGATTTGAAATGCTGAAAAAGATACCCGACAGGGATTTTGAAGTAATTTTCACTACGGCTTTTGATGAGTATGCTATTAATGCTATCAGAGCGAGCGCTGTTGATTATCTGCTCAAGCCAATAAAGACACAGGAGTTGATTCAGGCAATCAATAAAGTCAAAGAAACTAAAGAAAAAACAACAAAAAAAGATGAAAAATATGATGTTCTTTTTGAAAATTTAAAATCCTCTATTCCGAAAAAATTGGTTTTTCATACTTTAAGTGGGCTGGAACTTATCAATATCACGGATATTATTTATCTTCAGGCAGAAGGATGTTATACTAAAATATACCTTAACAATGGTGAAAAAACAGTCATATCCAAAAATATCCTCGAAATAGAAAAATTATTGGATAGTAAGCATTTCTTTCGAACTCACAAATCTTATGTTGTCAATCTGCAATTCATAAAAAAATTCTCAAGACAAAAGGGGTACGTAGAAATGCTCAATAATTCCAAAATTGAAGTATCCCACAGAAAAAAAGCAGAATTAATGGATTTTATTGATAAATATTTTACTATTCATTAATTATTTGCTCTTAGTATGCAACCATCACCCTATTAT
>JBAZBZ010000086.1 GCA_041671145.1 Bacteroidales bacterium
GATTATTATGGCGGGGTTGGAATGGTTATGCCCGGCAGAAGTTGGGAATCTACAAAATATCGTTTCGGTGCGCAGGGTTCTGAAGTTGATGAAGAAATTAACGGCACTCGAAATACAATTTCTACTTTTTATCGTGAAGGTGATTTAAGACGTTTACAGTGGTATACGCCTGACCCGAAAGCTAAACCTTGGGAAAGTCCTTATGTGATGATGGGTAACAACCCAATCCGAAATGCTGACCCTCTCGGTGATGACTGGATTAAAAAAGCAGGTACTGGACAATGGGAATGGCATGCCAGTATTACGTCAGAAGCACAAGCAAAAGCAGAATTCGGACCAAATACAAGCTATGGAGCACCAGGGCATACCTATTTTTCTACAGTTGATTCAAAAGAAGTTATGTTACTTGCTAATAATAAATGGCAATATACAGGACAAGTTGGCGTTGACCCTAATTGTTGGCAAGGTGGTAATAATAACATTGTTCAATCAACAGGAAATACTGCGGGCGGTGCTTTTGCCGATGCTTTTGCAAAAGGTTTTGCTGGTGGGCTTGCAGCCGGAGCTGCTATATTTTCTTTGCCTGCAATAACTGTATCTGCAACTTCATGGGCTCTTAAAGGCGGTATAAGTGCATTTGCTCAAGGTCTTATTAACAAAAAAGTCAATTTGTTTAGTACAGCTGTTGACGCTTTTACTGTGCCTGGTTTATCATCATCGGTAGCAGGTAGTGTTGCTGACGTAAATGTTGGATTACAAGGTTTTGAAACGCCAAGATTAGTTGGAGTAAACAAATCACTTTCTGAATTTGTTGTTGACGTAACAACCACTCTAACCTTTGGTAAACTAAATAAATTTAATTCTAAGAATATGCTGGATGTTACAGGCGAAAAAATGATGTCGGAAATTATGACTTCTGTTCCTGGCAGTTTATTTGGCAATCAAATAAATGATTTAACAAAAAAAGAATTAAGTAAACAAAAATAGAATAAATGAGAAATAATGGTTAATAAGAAATTAATAAACAAAATTGGAATAGGTCTTTTTATTGCATTTATATTATATGCTATAACTATTTCCATGATTAAATGGATTAAATTAGAAAATTCGCATATGTACACTATTGGAATATTATATAAAATTGGTGGTGGGGCAAGAAGTGGTATTTCTCTTTACTACAAGTATAATGTTAATGATAAGTGTTTTGATGTAGTACACACGCAAGTGACCAAAAATACTATTTTGCCAAGTAAGGCAGAAATAGGAAAAAGATATTATGTAAAGTTTGAAACAGGTAATCCTATAAATTCTGAAATGTTAACAGATTATCCTGTCCCTGATAATATGAAAGAAGCCCCAAAAGAAGGATGGGAAAAAATACCAAAAGAATGAGAAATAAAAAAGCCAACCGGAGAAAAGCGGTTGGCTTTAATATTAATAAAAAAGGAATTACTTTTTCAATTTAATAATAAGATTAACGAATTGTTCCAGTTCCAAATCTAAATCTTCACGAATAATTTTACGCATTAAACCCTTAGGAATATCCTGATTTCTGTGAACAGGAACAGTAGTAACACGACCGTCTATGTGTCGCAATCTGTGATGCGAGCCGTTAACCCTAACAACTCTGAACCCTAAGCTTTCTAAAAGCTTTATAAGTTCCTTACCTGATAATACCGGAAGTTTAGTTGACATAAACGATTAAGCTTTAACAGTTGCAGTTCTTAAAGGCATTTGCAGTTCTCTGAATCCGATAAACCTGTTAATGATACTGCTTTTTTTCTTCTTTTCTTCCTGTTCTTCAAGGCACATCTCAATAACTTCCTGAATATTCTTTAAAGCTTCATCAATAGTTTTGCCGTAAGAATGGCAGCCCTCAAAAGTAGGACAGCTGACAATATAAAAATTATCTTCGTCCTGTTCAATAAGAATAGGCAAATGAAGTATTTTTTCTTTATGTATTCTCATAATATTTTTATTTGTTGTATTAAAAATTATATTTTTAAAACTTATATTTTTAATTATTATTGTTGCAAGTATAGTAAAACCTTATAAAGAAGCAACATTCTTTTTAAAAAAATCTTTGAATTTCTTTTTTGTAAGAAAAGTATCAATCATTTTAAAAATCATCTTTTTTTCTTCCGGTTCCAGTTCTTGTATTAACCTCATTTGCTCTGTGGCAGCTTTATCCTCAATGGTTACCTCTTTAGGAACACGCCCTTCCATATTTACAAGAACATCAAGCGTAATGCCGAAATGCTTTGCTATTTTGTTCAACGAATTAACGGAAAGTTCCCTTTGTCCGCTTTCTATCTTCGAATAATTAGAGCGATGCATACCTATTAACTCGGCAATCTGTTGCTGGGTTAATCCTTTTTCCTCCCTTAAAATCTTAATATTTTCACCAATACTCATAATAAAAAAAATAAACACCGCAAAATTAGTCAAAAACACTGCGTTTTGCAAATAATGTTATTTTTTTATACAAAAATAGTTGTCTATATTGAACATTATTTTTAATTTTGTCGAGTATCAAATTGGCACTATATTTTTTTTATAATAAAAATAAATAACATGGAAACAAAAACAAAACTTAACACCACAAATCCCGACCACATAACCATGAATTACAGCCCGCTTGAATTGAGCATACTTGGGGGTGTACGCTTGGATGGTTTAGACCGGTTACGCATAACAATA
>JBAZBZ010000087.1 GCA_041671145.1 Bacteroidales bacterium
CTGAACGCCGCAGACTGCACCCTACCTTGTAATTCTCGCTTTGCTCGAAAACAAGAAGAGCTGCAAGTTCAGGATGACGACAATTTATCGATTATTTTTTACGAATGGTATATTAGCAAAAAAATCAACACAATATCATTTTATGCATTGGTTTTATTATAACATTGTATTCTTCAAGCGTTTCTTTTATTGAATTTTCAAGATTAGAAATAGCGTCTTTTTCGGTTTTGCCATAGCCAATGAGGTTAAACATCATACAATTAGCAATAAACGCATTATTTTTTCTGTTTTTATATACGACAGCAGAATATTCTAATGTTTTCATAATCTTCTCCCTTTGCATAATAAACATATTTTATTATTTTAATTCTACTTAGGGGTCATCGACATGAATTAGAAGAACTTTAGAAAATAATTTAAATATATGAAATTATAAAAACAATTTTCTATCGCTTAAAAATGAATTTGCTATATCTTTCCTGAACTTTTTACTTTCAAATTTGACGATATCAATTGATTCATAAACTCTTTCATGAGCTTTATTAAGAGTTGAGGCGGTTGAAGTGAACGACATAACTCTACTGCCATTGGTTACAACCTCATAATATGGATTCATTGCTGTTTCTCCGTAAAAAAGCAGCAAATCATCGTCATCAATATTTTCAATGCCTTCAATTACAACATTTTTTTTAGGTTTTGAAGGATAATTTCCGCTCAAAAGATAAACAGAAACACTGTGCATATCATTTATGTTGAGATTTTCATAATCATCGCCGAGAGCGCCTATTGATGTGGAATAAAGCACGTCAAATAAATCATCATTAATCAATGGTAATACGGTTTGTGCTTCGGGATCACCTATTGTGGGTTGAAAATCAATGGCTTTAATTTCATTTTTGTCATTCATTATTATATTTATAGAAAGAAAACCTTCGTAAGGGTTTCCTTCGGCTCTTAAAGAATCCAGCGTAGGAAATACAATTTCACCTGCAATTTTACCTTCCAGTTTAAAATCAATTTTACCAACCGGAGCAAAAGCGCCTACCCCATGTGTTATTGCTCCGCCATCACCTTCCAGTACTCTTTTATATACGTGAACATAAGGCATTGGAACAGCATTATAACCATCGGTTATAACTGTAAAGGTTATTTCAGATCCGGAAAAATATTCTTCAATAACTGTTGTTTTATTTAAGTTAGCAAAACTTTTTTCTATAGCTTTTTTTGCCTGAGAAAATGTTTCACAAAAAAATGATTCTTCACCACTAGTAAAAGATGCATCATATCTTACTATAATAGGATAATTTGATTTTCTGGCATAATCAATTGCGGCATTTTCCTTGTCAAACAAACCATATCTGGGAGTTGGAATTTTATGTTTGAACATAAATTTTTTGGCAAAAGCTCTGTTAGTGCCAATTTTTGCTGCTTCCTTTGAAGGACCGAATATTTGTAAACCATTTTCTCTAAATACATCACAAATTCCACCTGCAATAACACTTTCAGAAATAGGAATAGTAAAATTTATGTCGTTTTCAAGCGCAAATTCACATATTTCATGTATATTTTCGGTATTTATGTTAACGCAAGTTGCAAGTTCTGTAACACCAGGGTTTCCTGGAATACAAAAAATCTTTTCAATCCTGCTGTTTTGCGAAAGCTTCCAGATAATAGCATGTTCTCTGGCACCTGAACCGATAACTAAAACTTTCATTTTTCTGTCCAAATATTGTGTTTGTTCTATCAATTCTACAATAAATGTATTTAGAGTTAAAGATAAAAGGTCAAAAAGCTATTTTTCAATATTTGCCAAATTAATTGGAAATCCCTGAATTGACCTCCTCGCCTTCCTCAAGAAAGGTGATTCCAATCCGGTATGAGGAAGGTCAAGGAAATTCAGCACGACATTCAAGGTGAACCAAATTGCTTTGTGAACGTAGAGAATATTAGCAATTTGTGAAACGTGGATTTTTTATCCGCTGCCGTAGGCGGCAATGCCGCTCTGAAAATTTGGCTTGTTCCCTTTAGGCAATGATTGGAAGCCCTCAAGGTGGCTCTGCCACTCCTCCCCATGAATGGAGAGGTTTTACGAAGCAGCGGATAAATGCAGGGCAGGCTTTAAAGGCAGCATTGCCTCTAATAACTTATAACAGGAAGGGAATTTCCTGATGTAGGTATAATTGTGCTTTTAGGAACAGCTGGAAAGGAAGTTTTAGGTATCGGGGGCAGCAAGTTGGTATTAACAGGTGTAAAGTTATTAACATGCTGTATTTCAGATTCCACAGGTTTTGAAGAAGGTATTGACGGAGTTTTAAAGGCATCTTTTGATGCAATATAAACACTTTTTGAAACCTCTTTTACTCCTTTAGCTGTTTTTTTGACAACAAAAATAGCTGTTTTTATCGAATATTTTGTTACCAAATAAGTTGTTTTAGCTGTAAAATTTATCGTTGAATCTACAATATCAGAAATTAAAAGTGCTTTAGCTTCCTGAGTTGTTGAAAAAAAGATTAAGCAAAAAAAGATTATTAACAGATTTTTTTGAATTTTCATTAAACACTTAACCAGACTTAAATTAATTATTATTTAAAATTACATTATTATTAATTTAAAATCAATAAATTGTTAAAATATAACAATCTTTATCCGCTG
>JBAZBZ010000088.1 GCA_041671145.1 Bacteroidales bacterium
TCTTCCGATCTATTTAACGAAAAATGGTCAACCTATTTCAGTATAAGACAGTTTAAACAAAAAGTTGCAATTAGATAATTTTCCTGACTTGGAATTCATACCGAAAACTTATTGGAGTGCTAAATCTTGTGATTTTATCAACAAAGAGATGGCAATTTCGTTAACAAAACAACAAAATCTAAAAAATGGTATTGATAGTCTTAAAGCATCAATTAGCTATAATTCCGAAGAGAAGAAATACTTTTGGCATGTAACTCAAACACTGGAAATAATACAAAATGTTCATTCTGGGAGGACAACACCTTACGAAACTAGAGTTGAAGAGTGCGTTATAATTGATGCAATTAGTGGGAAAATAATTTCTCATGAGACTTACAAGATAGGAATTATACCATGATAAAACACCTGTTGCCAACATGGGCTAAAAAAAAGCGGGCAGAAATTAGTAATTTGAAATTCAGTAATTATTTATAAATTTGTATTCGGGTGAAAATGAAGTGCGAGTTAATTGCCCGCCTTTTCTTAGCCCCAAACGTTGGCGGTCATGCTATGAAAACAGTGCTAACCCGACATTGATAAACAAAAAAATACATTAATTTCCGCACAGATAATTATTTTTATTACATTTGGCACAAAATTATATAAATACAAAATGCCAACAAAAGATATAATAACAACAAAAATCTTTACGAGTAATAAAGAATTTATTGCGAAAAGAACAAAAAGAATTGAGGAAGCGATTGCTTTTGAAAGTGGCACTATTAAAAACAAACAAAAACATTTAATATCCTCTCTACCCAATGGAAAAGAAACGTATTTTCATAAACCAGGAAAAGAAACTTTAAGAAAAATACCCAATGTATATGACATGTCTCCGAATGTTGGAGCAAATGGAATAAGCGAAACTGATAACTGGTCATTTGAAAAAATCTGGGAATACCTGATTAAAATTTCTATTATCAATCAAATTACTTTCAAGAAAGTTTTAGTGTTACTTTATCGTAATTGCTTTCTATTAGACCATCAAGAAATAAAAGAAAGTAAATTTCGATACTTGCCTTCCAATGAATTATTGGATTACATTGAGAAAATTGAGTTTGGCTTGAAGGACGGATTTATGGATAAGTTCAAAACAAATGAAATAGGATTGTTAGAATATTTGCATTTTATAGATTTACTTGGTTGGAATGAAGATGTGAAATATCATATTGTTAATGACAAACCCGACTTTATAAAATACAACAATAAGGTTGGGAGAGTAAATACAATTCTCACGGTAATAAGCGCACCACTGATGATTAGTAATTTTATTTTAGATATTATTCATAAAACAGAAACGAAAGGAATAATTGATGTTAAATTAATTACATCTACAATACAAATGTTTGCAAAGACAAGAGGCATTTGTGTGCTTTCCAATAAAGAATTGCTAAAACACTTAACTCCATATTTAGTAAATAAAAAAGATGAGTAGCGATAAATTAAATAATTTTAGAAATAAAATTTTCAATGAAGATGTTTTGAAAGTTTTAAAAGAACTGCCAGACGGCTGTTTAGATATGGTTTATGGAGATCCTGATTATAATGTTGGCATTAACTACGCTGGAAAAAATTACACTACGAAATGGAATGAATATATTGACTGGTATGTTGAATTGACAAAGGAAAGTTTGCGAGTGCTTAAACCAACGGGAAATTTATTTATGATGAATTACCCAAAACAGAATGCATATTTAAGAGTTAATTTTTTAGACGACAATGCGTACGATGTACAAGAATATGTTTGGACATACAATACAAATGTTGGACATAGCCCAAGAAGATTTACAACTGCTCACCGTTCCATATTACACGCAACAATAAGCAAAGACAATAATTTTTACAAAGACAATGTTGCAGTCCCATATCAAAACCCAACAGATAAAAGAATTAAAGGAAGAATTGCAGATGGACATCTAGGTAGAATGCCTTATAGTTGGTTTTATTTTGACCTTGTAAAAAATGTTTCAAAAGACAAAACATTTCATTCTTGTCAAATACCATTGCCTTTGGTAGAAATGCTTATTAAATCTTGTACAAATATAGATGATGACTGTTTTATTTTGTTTGGCGGTAGCGGCAGCGAGTTAGTTCTTTGCAAAAATTTACAACGCAATTTTATCAGTTGCGAAATCCATTCTGACTACTACCATATGATTATAGACCGCTTAGACAATAACGGAAAAATTAGGTACGAACAACGACTTAAATATTTTCAGCAACAAAACAACAAAACAGTTTCACAGAAAGTTGATTTGTTTACAAACATAGAAAAAGAAAGCACGAACCGCCAACATGGGCTTAGCGTTAGCGGGCAGTCAGAAGTAATTTGATAATTCAGTAATTATTTATAAATTTGTTTTCGGGGGAAAGTGACGCAGGTATCAAATGCCCGCCAATCGCCAAGCCCCGACCGTTAGCAGCCATTTCCCCTATTGTCATTTCCTAAAATCGGTTGACTAAAAATTAACCAATAAAACGGAAACAATGACAAAACTCAAGACTCAACCCTGTCGAAAAAAAGACTACGAAAAAGTTAATTTCGACT
>JBAZBZ010000089.1 GCA_041671145.1 Bacteroidales bacterium
CGGGAGAATATTCTTTATACATTTATTTTTTTTCTGGTATTAGTATTTTGATATATTATTTCTATCTTATTATATTAGCAATACTTATTAAGAAAATAAACACATCTTTAAAAGGATTTTATAAACTATATTTTTGTTTCCTTTTTTCTTTAGTTTATTTCATAGTATTAATATGTTATTTAATTTTTTCGAATACTCAAATAATACCAACTGTTTTAATTCCAATAATGACTTTATTTCAAATTCCATTAATATTTTGTTTTTATTATCCTATTATTTTTATTGCAAAAAATCTAACAAAGCTAATATTAAATAGGGATGTAATTATTAATGATTATATTATCAATCTTATATGGTTGATAATATTTCCGATTGGAATTTGGTTTTTTCAACCCAAGATAAATAAATTGGCAGAGCAATTTGAAAAAAAATGATTAATAAATTCATTTTAACAACTTGAAAATAGTTAAGGACAAATTTATGTTATTTAAATTTTTAAAAATAAAACATTGGGCTATTTTTTGTTTTACATTTATGCCTTTGATAATATTTGATATTTTCAATAATTCCGATTATTATGATAATTTTGATATATATCATTTAGTTTTACATAGTTATATTTTATTGATAATATATTTTTATTTTGCTGTTTTAATATTTTTTATTAAAAGAACAAATTCATCTATCAAAGGATTCATTTTTCTCATTTTTTGTTATTTGTTAGCAATAATTAGTACATTATTATTGAATTATTATTTATTTATCACACCTACACATACGATTCCTGATGAAATGATAATTATATTTAGTTTTTTCGAATTACTAATAGCATTTTGCTTATACTATACTATTTTTTTTATATCGAAAAATATTACAAAAATTTTATTAAATAAAGGAATTGCTTTAAAAGATTATTTTATTAACTGACATTACGCAAAAATAGGAAAATTTGTTAAGTTTGAGAAGCAGTATAAAAGAGGTTATGATGAAACCAAATCTTCTCGAACTTTACAGTGACTATTTGATTAGCTCATTTGGTCAAACAAGTGCCACAGGACTATCGAATCTTCTGGAAGGAGAAATCAGTCATGATTCAATAACCCGCTTGTTATCCAAGGAGCTTCTAACGCCAAAGGATTATTGGTTAATAGTCAAAAAGACAATCCGCCAAATTGAATCCGATGATGGAGTTATCATCATTGACGACAGTATAGAGGAAAAACCTTATACTGACGAGAACGATATAATATGCTGGCATTATGACCATTGCAAAGATAGAAGTATCAAGGGGATTAACTTCTTGACAGCTATATATTATAGCAATGGACTTACAATACCTGTAACATACCAGTTGGTAGCCAAAACTGAGTTGGTAACCGACAAAAAAACGGGCAAGCAAAAAAGAATAAGCCCGAAGACAAAGAACGAGTATTTCCGGGAAATGCTTGTATCTTGCAAGCAAAACAGTATCATATTCCGCTTTGTTATCAGCGATGTTTGGTACAGTTCAGCCGAAAACATGATGTTCATCAAAAAGAACATTGAGCGTGACTTTGTAATGCCGTTGAAGAGTAACAGAAAAGTTGCTCTAAACAAGACTGATAAACTAAATGGTCGTTATCAGGCATTGCCAACCGTGCAAATAGAGCCAAATACCGTTAGGGAAATCTATCTTGAAGGAGTAGATTTTCCTATGCTGTTGCTAAAACAAGTCTTCGCAAACGCTGACGGAAGCACAGGTATTTTGTATCTTGTTACAAGTGATTCAACGCTTGATTACGATCTCATAACAACAATCTACAAGAGAAGGTGGAAAGTTGAGGAGTATCATAAGTCATTGAAACAAAATGCATCACTGGAAAAATCACCGACTAAGACAGTGGTAACGCAAAGTAATCATTTTTTTGCTTCGATGGTAGCTTATTATAAAATTGAATTATTGAAACAAGTAAGTAAATGCAATCATTTTGCTCTGAAAGCAAAAATTTATATGAAGGCACTTCAGTCAGCTTTCAAAGAACTTGAAAATTTGAAAAAAATGTATCCTGATATTACTATCGCTGTTGCGTAATGTCAGTTATTAATTTCATCTTGCTATTAGTTTTTCCGATTGGAATTTGGTTTTTTCAACCCAAGATAAATAAATTGGCAGAGCAATTTGAAAATAAAAATGATTAATAAATTCATTTTAACAACTTGAAAACAATCCCCCCTTTCCTGATTTCGGAAAAGGGGGATTTCTCTTGATAATTAATTTATGTTCCCGCCGGAATATTTACCGACATAATTGATAAACATCCCCCCTTTGAAAAAGGGGGGTAGGGGGGATTTTCCAAAACTTACGTTCCTGCCGGAATATTCACCGACACAATATTGCTCGGGGGGCTTGTCTCCGATTCGTCAGAGCAGACTATGTAGAAAAATTCAGTGACTTCGAAAACAGTGGCTTCCCTCTGATACGACGTTCCGTACGCAATCTCAAGCTGGGTATATGTTTACTCAAGGGAACTTCGCTCCGCAGTAGGTTAGATTCGTTCCGCTGAGCGTTTGACACCTTATT